>QHYO01000782.1 GCA_003224135.1 Acidobacteriota bacterium
CACAAGAAAGACCAGCAAAAAAGCAAACAGTGACCGTTCGGTGTTGTCGAAAGTGAAGAATTCGACGAACGCGCTTAATCGCAGCTGAGAAAGTGAGGGTCCCGATGATCACGATCTTTCGTCGTTTTCGGAGATTGAATATCGCTTTGCTGGCGGCGGGGGCGGTTGCCTCCTGTAGCCAGTTGCCCTCGTCGCAACAGCCGGTGCAATCGAGCAACCCCAGCGTCACCTATAACTATCGGACAGACCAGGAACTGCTCAAAGCTAACCAGAACGCGACGACATATTGCGGTCAGTATCAAACCGCCCCGCGAACTGCGGGCCTCACGAACAACCCGGACGGCAGCAAGACCGTGGTCTTCGAATGTGTGCGGACCGCTCTTTCCGCGTCGGCGCCGATCAATCCCAACCTGAGCTACACATACCGGACGGATCAAGAGCTGGTGCAAGCGTCGCAGACCGCTAACGCCTACTGCCTAAAGTACGGCTCGCAGCCGATGACATCTAACATGGTGACCAACTCGGACGGAACCAAGAGCGTGACGTTCCAATGTGGTTCACGTTGAGTTCCAGGGACCGAAAAAGGGGAAAGCGGCTCGGTCATAAGAGCCCGTAGTGTCCGAATACTCGGCCGCGTCCGAAGCTGGCACCGGGGCCCGAAGGAGGCAGGTTAGGATCAGCCGATGACGGCCGACTCGGTCGCCAGGTTTTATAGCCTTGACGCCCGTCCAGGCGCCGAACGCCAACGCCTCCGCAGAACGGTTCGTACGTTTCGATCCGCGAGGAGTGCCTAGACCACCTGATCCTGTTCGGCGAAAGGCGGCTATTGCACGTGCTCAAGGAGTTCGTGGTGCACTGCCATGAGGAGCGGAATCATCTGGGCCTCGACAACGACTTGATTGCGCCGGCTCCCCGCGCGATCGGGAGCGCGCGAGTTCGTTGCCGCGAACGCTTGGGCGGCCTGTTACGCTACTACTACCAGGCAGCGTGAGCGTGGGGCGAGTTTTTGGACACTACAGCGACGGTGCCGCTGTCGGAAACACCGACCCCAGCAAACTTGCACAAAGGTGACTGCGAGTCAGTGCGACTCGACAGCAGTACGGCTCCAGCAATCCACCCCGCCCGCGCGCGATCGAGCGCGCACTCAGTTTGTTCGACGCGATGGGCGCGACGGGCTGGGTGGCGGAAGCGCGGGCAGCGCTCTGATGCGCATTTGAGTCAACGCAGGTCGAGAGTCGGCGTCCGGCTAGTCTCAACGGGCTCGCGGCGCGAGAGACAGGCACGCACGCGCGCCGCGAGCTGCGGGATCGAGAAGGGCTTGGTAAGGTAGTCGGTTGCTCCGAGATCGAAGCCGGCACGAGTATTGGCCTCGTCATCCAGTGCCGTCAACACGAGGACTGGCAGCGCTGCCGTCGCTGGCCTGAAACGAAGCACCTTGAGCACCTCCAAGCCGCCTTGCTTCGGCATGAGCAGGTCCAGCACGAGAAGATCGGGTACCTGCGCGTCGATCAACGCGAGTGCCTCCTGGCCGGTGGAAGCTTCGCTTACAATGTGGCCGTCCTGGCTCAGGGCCTTGTGCACGAGGGTGCGGAGGTCCGGGTCGTCGTCCACGACCAGGATGTGGTTACCGCGCAGGGCGTTCCGACCCGGATGCGGAGCCAGCGGCGTGCTCGCCAGTTGCCGGACGCTGTTCGGCTCGACGGCCAGCTCGAGGCCCTCGTAGGCGCAGCAAACCCGCAAAGCATAGCCAAGCTGCTCGGCGTACCCGTGGGCGCGCTTCTCGATCGCCTCGACGAAAGCGTCGTCGTGGGTAGGATCGTGGTGGGTGAGAGCGAGTTGACGCACCCCCGCCACGGCGGCTAGCCCGACGGCATACTCGTAGGTGCTGTGACCCCAATTCTTTTTGGATAGGTACTCCTCCGGAGTGTACTGTGCATCGTGAATCACCAGGCCGGCGCCGGCCATGAATCGCGCGTGGCGCCGGTCCCCCTCGTGCACGATGGACTCGGCGTGGCTGAACGCAGGATGGTCGTGCCAGAGCGTTTCGGAGAAGGGCTCGTGGTCGCACAGGTACACAACAGCCGCGCCGTCGGCCTCCACGCGGTAGCCCAGTGTCATTGCCGGATGATGAAGGTACTGCGCGACGATCCGCGCGTCGCCGATTTCGTGCGCTCCTTCTCCGAGCTCTCGGAAGGTGATGGTTGCCGGAAGCTGGCCGATCTCGACGGGGAAGTAAGTGAACTCCATCTGGCCGGAGAGAACTTCGCGCAGAGAATGTCCGCTCCCTTCGGGACCGCAGACCGTGATCTGGTTCCCGGGAACGAAGAGCGGGGCGAAGAAGGGAAAGCCCTGGATGTGATCCCAGTGCGTGTGGCTGAGCAGGATCGTTGCCGAGATGGGCTTCGGGG
>QHYO01000142.1:0-6104 GCA_003224135.1 Acidobacteriota bacterium
AGCTGTACGGGCGGACTTTTTGCCGAGCGTCTGACGACGATCGCCGGGAGCTCCGCTTATTTTCTCGGTGGCGTGGTGTGCTATAGCAATGAGCTGAAGACTGCGTGGGCTGACGTTCCGCCCGAGATGATCGCGACAAAGGGCGCGGTCAGCACCGAGGTTGCGATTGCTCTAGCGGAGGGAATACGCCGCCATGTGGGTAGCACGCTGGGAGTCGGCATCACGGGAATCGCCGGTCCGGGCGGCGGGAGCGAAGAAAAACCTGTGGGCACGGTGCACATTGCGCTGGCGAGCGCCACGGGAGTTCGCGAACGCGCCCTTCGCCTGCCGGGCGACCGCGAAATGGTGCGGCTGCAGGCTTCGCAAGCCGCGCTGGACATGGTGCGCGTGCATTTTTTGTATAACGGCAAGACGCCGCCAAAACGGGCATGAACGATGCGTCTCTTCGTGGCCTTGTCGATTCCCGTGGACGTGCGTGAGAATCTTTCTTCGATGATCGATGAACTCCGCCGTGCGGATGCGCGGCCTCGATGGGTGAACCCCTTAAATTTGCATATCACGCTCAAATTTATCGGTGAAGTTTCTTCTGATGGCGTGACTGAGATTGCTACGGCGCTCGGCAAAGTCCATGCAGCACAACATGTGAAGCTCGGATTTGGCGGAATCGGATTTTTCCCGAACGCACGGCGACCCAACGTCGCGTGGATTGGCATCGAGTCTTCGCCGAATCTTGCACCGCTCGCCTCTGACGTGAATCTGGCCTTGTCGCCGCTCGGCATCGCTCGCGAGGAAAAACCGTTTGTGCCCCATCTTACCATCGCGCGTTTTGCAGAAACCCGACTCTCACCTGCCCTGAAGGCAGAAATCGAGAAATGGAAAAACCGCAGCTTTGGTACGCTGGCGACCACAGAATTTCATCTCGTTGAAAGCAAGCGAAAAAGTACGGGAGCGGAGTACACTACGCTGCGTTCATTCCAATTCGTGCCGGAAGAAGCCGAAAGCAAAGAACAGTGATTGTTCCGATCACAGCGATCCTGCTGTTCCTGGTTTCGTATCTACTGGGATCGATCCCGTTTGGGCTGATACTCGCAAAACTTTTCGGCGGTGCTGACGTCCGCAAAACGGGCAGCGGAAATATCGGCGCCACGAACGTCGCGCGGGTCGCCGGCCCGTTACCCGGTGTGCTGACTCTGGCATTCGACGCAGGTAAAGGATGGCTGGCCGTGTGGCTCGCTGGCCGGGTGATGCATGGGGAAGCGGGAGTCATGGTCATCGCGGGAGTCTTTGCGTTGCTCGGACACTGCTTTCCGGTCTGGTTAAGGTTTCGCGGCGGCAAAGGTGTCGCGACAGCCGCGGGGATTTTTGGCGCGCTGTGTCACGAAGCAATGGTTGCCGCGTTAATTCTGTTTGCGTTGGTCGTTTGGTTCTGGCGATACGTTTCGCTTGGTTCGTTGGCCGCTGCGGCCGCCATTCCGTTGCTTATCTATTTACTTTGGGCTCCGCACTTTGCGCCGCCGAATGTTGTGACAGTCGGATCCCTGGCAATCGCGGCGCTGGTTATCTTTCAGCATCGCGCAAATATTGGCAGGCTGGCGCGAGGCGAAAATATTGGCAGGCTGGCGCGAGGCGAAGAGCCAAAATTTTCGTTTAGCCGAAAACCAGACCAAGCGTGAAGAGAATTGCCATTCTCGGCGCGGGCAGTTGGGGGACGGCACTGGCATTTGTGTTGACGCGCAGCCGCCAGCCACACGAAATCTCGCTGTGGGTGCACGATCCCGAGTTGGCGGAATTCCTCCGGCGCGAACGCGAGAACCAGACCTATCTTCCGGGCCTAAAGCTTCCGGCTCAAGTCGATGTTACCAATAATATTGCTGCGGCGATGACCGGCGCGCAGATCGTCGTCGGAGCAATTCCCGCCGCGTACGCTCGGAAGGTGTACACCCTTGCCAGGCAGCATTGGCACGGTGAAATGATTCTCGTCAGCGCGACGAAAGGTCTGGAACCGATCTCACATGCACGTATGAGCGAAGTGGTTCACGATGTTTTGGGCGATGCGGCGGCCGCGCGTGTAGCCATTCTGTCCGGACCTTCGTTCGCCTTGGAAACCGCTCGCGGCGAACCAACAGCAGTCGTCGTTGCGGGACGCCCGGTACTTGAACTAACGCGCGTAGCAGGACGGCACTACGCGGACCCTGCCGGTGAAGTCCAGGCTGAATTTGCCGGCCCCGGATTTCGCCTTTACACAAACAACGATGTACTCGGCGTAGAGCTCGCTGGCGCGATGAAGAACGTGATTGCCATCGCCGCGGGCGTCTGTAGCGGGTTGGGCCTTGGCGCGAATTCGCTTGCGGCTCTGATCACGCGAGGTCTGGCGGAAATGACGCGGCTGACGACGCGGCTTGGCGGGAAACCGGAAACCATGAGCGGCCTTGCCGGACTTGGCGACCTGGTATTGACATGCAACGGTGCGTTGAGCCGCAACCGCCACATCGGAATTGAGCTTGGCAAGGGAAGCGAGCTCAAAGAGATTCTCTCCCAAATGAAAATGGTGGCTGAGGGAGTGGGAACCACCGCGGCCCTGCTCGATCTCGCGACCGCAGCGAATGTCGAGTTGCCCATCACCGAACAGGTGAACGCCATCCTGCACGAAGGAAAACCACCTGGCGATGCGATTCGCGACGTGATGGAACGTCCATCGAAGCGCGAATAGGCCTGTACGAAAGGTCGGGTACGCAACGGTCAATACCAAATCCGCACTTTCCTGTTTTTCGTCCCGCCAGTTTCGGCAGCGTAGCCGATAACATAAGTTCTGGAATATGGCGGAGAACTTAAGCGCGATTTTGGCCAAGCTGCGTGCGGGACGCGTACGCATTTTGTGGCTCGTTCTGGGCGCGATGCTGCTTGTCAGCGCGCTGCCTTTGCTTCTTTATCACCGGCAAGTGCTGAAATTAAGCCAGGACAAGCTGGTGGATACGGAGCGAGTGCAACAGACTGAACTCACCCGTTCGCTCTCGCAGGAATTGCAGCAATTTGAATCTAATATCACGCAGCAGTTGATGAGCGACCGGCAGATTCTGGTGCTCAGCGGCTTGATTCAAGACGTGGAAGATCCCGCGGCGGAGCCCAAAGTCACGCGGCTCCTGGAAAATTCCGTCGAGAGCAATCCGTCGACATTCCTGTATTTGACGGCAGTGGGAAAATCGGGGAAAGGCACCAGCGCTTCACAGGGAAATTTTCAGGCGGAAAAAGATCCATTCGTGAGCAAAGCGCTGCAGCGCGCATTCATCACATGCGTGCAATCACCTCAGTTGGGTTCGGTGAAGTTTCGCAGCGACCCTCTGGCACTGGAACCCGATAACCAGCCGGCGTTCGTCATCGCAATTCCGCTGAATGTGAATCAACAGTTCACGGGAATGATTGCGGCCGTTGTTTCGCTGAAGCCGATTCTTCACCGGCTCAAGGACGCGAGTGTGCGCGGGCGAAGCGTATTCGTGGTGGACCAGCAGGGGCACATCGTGGCGCACCATGACACGGCGAAATTCACGCCGGGTGAGGACGTCAGCTCAAATTCGACGGTAGTGGCCCGCGTGCGGTCGCTGCCCCATGAACTCCGCAGCACCGAAACGTTGCGCTTCACGGAGATGGAAAACAAGCACCAAGTGGAAATGATCGGGACCTACAGCACGTTTCCCGAAGTGAATTGGGCCGTGATTGCGCAGCGTAGTCTTTCCGAAGCGCGCGCCGACGCGGGTGTTACGGAATTGAATCGCCAGGCACTGACGTTCGTGAGCGTGGTCGTTTTGATCGCCATCATAGTTGGATATTTGTTTGCGGTTGCCATCAGCCAGCCGATTCACGGGCTTGCTGCCTCAACTCGCGCCATCAGCCGTGGTGAATTTCATCAGCGCACCAAGGTTCAGGGGGCGTCCGAAATCAGCGAACTCGCCGAAAATTTCAACAAGATGGCTGGCGACATCGAAGAGTACATCGAGAAACTGAAAGAAGCGGCGGAAGCCAACCGCGAACTCTTTCTTGGCTCGATCCGCATGCTTGCCGCCGCAATCGACGAAAAAGATCCGTATACGCGTGGTCACTCGGGCCGCGTGGCGAAATATTCCACGCTGATAGGCCGCGAGCTCGGACTCTCTGAAGAAGAGCTAGACAGGCTGCGAATTGCTGCGCTGTTGCACGACGTCGGAAAAATTGGTGTCGATGATCGCGTCTTGAAGAAGCCCGGCGCTTTGACCGCCGAAGAATTCGAGCTCATGAAGCAGCACACCGTGAAAGGCGCCAACATCATGCGCCCTGTTTCCCAATTGAAGGAAATGCTGCCCGGTATCGAACTGCACCATGAACACATGGACGGCCGCGGCTATCCCTACGGACTCACTGCTCCACAAATTCCGCTGATGGCGCGCGTGATCGCGGTGGCGGACACGCTCGACGCCATGACCACGAACCGGCCCTACCAGACGGCCATGGAACTGGAATCTGCACTCACCCGCATCAAGGCGCTGACTGGCGCGAAGTTTGATGCCGTGATCGTCGCCGCACTAGATGCCGCGGTCACCAGCGGCAAACTGCGACTGACCGCAGTCGAAGTTCAAGTCTGATCGCTAGAACCCTGGCTGTCTCTTCTTCCGACTTCCATCCGCGAATGCTGACCTACGAAAAACGCACCTGCGGCGCATCTGTTACACTTTTGATTGGATATGATTTCACTTTTTGGCAAACCCGAACGACTCCTTGAGCCTTCTCTGCTTGACCGTCTGAAAGCTTCTGTCACCAAGACAAAAGACGCGCTCTCACAGACGGTCGATAATATTTTTCTGGGTGAAAAGCAGATCGATCCCGCGGCGCTGAAACACCTGGAAACGGCGCTGCTTTCGGCGGATCTTGGCGTCAAGACCACGCGCGAAATTCTGGACTCCGTAAAAGAAAAACTGGATCGCAACGCGCTGTCTGATACTTCTCAATTGAAACGCGAAATCAAATCGCATGTCACGCGTATCTTGCAATCTCCAAACGGAACGCAAAAAGATTTGGCTGCGACAAACGGCGACAAAGAGCCGCGGGTAATTTTTATCGTGGGGGTCAATGGGGCGGGAAAAACCGGACACTTTTCGCGCCGCAGCGATCGAACAGCTCGAAATTTGGGCTCATCGCAATGGCGTGGAAGTCATCAAGCAGAAATCCGGCTCCGACCCGGCAGCCGTTGTCTTCGATGCCATGGCTGCGGCCAAGGCGCGCAATGCCGACGTGGTTCTTGTCGACACCGCCGGACGCCTGCACACCAAGTCCAATTTGATGTCCGAATTGGAGAAAATGAAACGCACAGCGGCCAAAATAATTCCCGGAGCGCCGCACGATGTTCTGTTGGTCATGGATGCCACCACGGGACAAAACGGACTTGCACAGGCGCGCGAATTCACCGGCACTGTGGGCGTCACAGGAATTGTGCTTACCAAACTGGATGGAACCGCAAAAGGCGGTATTGTTGTCGCGATTTCCCGCGAGCTTGGATTGCCAATTCGCTTTGTCGGCACCGGCGAAAAAATTGACGACATGGTTCCGTTTGACGCCGAAACCTACGCTGCTTCCCTGTTCGATTAGCTGATGAACGAGCATGACATCCGCTTCATGCAACGCGCGCTCGAACTTGCGCGCAAAGGCATAGGCCTCGCGAGCCCAAATCCCACCGTCGGCTGCGTCATCGTCGGCAATGGAGTTCACGGCGGACAAATTGTCGGTGAAGGCTTTCATCAATACGATTGGCGCGATCACGCGGAGATCGTCGCGCTGAAAACGGCGGGCGAGAGGGCACGCGGCGCCACAGCGTACGTAACACTTGAGCCGTGCAACACGACTGGCCGTACGGGCCCGTGCACGCAGGCATTGCTCAAGGCGGGTATTGCCCGCGTGGTTGCGGCAACGCAGGACCCGAATCCCAAGGTTGTCGGCCGCGGATTTGACGCGCTGCGTGCGGCCGACGTCATCGCGGACACGGGGGTCTGCGAAGGCGAGGCACGCCGGCTCAATCACGGCTTCGCGTGCTGGATTCGCAATGGACGCCCTTTCGTCACACTGAAATCAGCGATGACGCT
>QHYO01000142.1:6182-6572 GCA_003224135.1 Acidobacteriota bacterium
CGCACTACTAACGGGCATCGGCACAATTCTCGCCGACGATCCTCTGCTGACGGATCGCAGCAGCCTGCCGCGTCGCCGCCGGCTACTGCGCGTGATTTTGGATGCAAGGCTGCGGCTGTCGCCGAAAGCGCGTATCGTGAAGTGTGCCGACAATGATCTGGTCGTTTTTACAGGCGCTTCGCTGAAGTCTCCGAAAGCAAAAAAATTGCAGGACGCAGGCGTCGAGGTTGCGAATGCGCGTTCCAAACACGGGTTACTGGATCTGAAATCGATTCTGAAAGAATTGGGCCAGCGGGAAATTCTAAATGTCCTGCTCGAAGCCGGTCCTCGGCTCAACGGCTCGACACTGACGGCGGAGCTCGTGGATCGTCTGTTCCTTTTCTACGCTCC
>QHYO01000011.1 GCA_003224135.1 Acidobacteriota bacterium
TACACCAGTGTGTTCGACTTCTGCGCTTCATCCATCGGTGTCCAATAGGCGATGTTCTTCATTCCGTGCTTCTCAAAAAGTTTCGTCGTATGCTCACGAAACCGCTTCAGCAAATCCGGGAGCTTCCCTTCCAAGCAATGGTAATACGCAGTTCGTATACGCTGTTCGCGTCCGCAGCCGGATCAAATATCTTCCCGGTTGACGAAAGCAAGCTGGCGGTCGGAATCAAAGCCGCCGCTGAAATCGATTGAATTAATGTGCGTCGTTTCATAGCTCTGCATCTTAACAAAAAATAGTGAATCCGTTGCAATATCGAAGTGCGAGCTTCTAGTTTAAGCGGGGGCGAGATGAAAGTCGTGATTTTCGGTGCATCGGGAATGGTCGGCCAGGGCGCCCTGCAAGAGGGTTTGCGCGATCCAGACGTGCAGCGCGTTGTCTCGGTCGTCAGGGCCGCCACTGCAAAGCAACATGAAAAACTCCGCGAAATCGTGCACCAGAATTTTCTCGATTTCACGGCAATCGAAAACGAACTGACCGGACTCGACGCCTGCATTTTCTGCCTCGGCGTGAGCTCGGCTGGAATATCCGAGGACGCCTACACACGAATTACCTACGGATTCACGATTGCCGCGGCTGAGACACTTCTCAAGCTCAATCCTGGGATGTCCTTTATACACGTTTCCGGCGCCGGCGCCGACAGCACCGAGCGTGGACGCGTGATGTGGGCCCGCGTGAAGGGCAAAACCGAAAACGCTCTGCTGGCGATGCCCTTTCGCTCGGCGTACATCTTTCGACCTGGCATCATTCAGCCACTCGATCGAATCAAATCTAAAACTCCCAGCTATCGTTGGATTTACAAGGCCGCCACGCCCATCTTGACTGTAGCCAGACGTTTCTCGCCGCAGTTCGTTTCCACAACGGAAGAACTCGGACGCGCATTGCTCGCTGCAGCCAAACGTGGAACCGGAAAGCGGGTCGTCGAGGCCAAAGAAATCAGCGTGCTCTTGCAAACACTGTCCTAACCCATTCCCGCCGCGTATTCCAGTAAAGTTCCTGCAGTCCGCCGCTCATCCCGAAATTGGACCCGCAATGGGCCGTCCTGGAACGCGTTCCCGCGCTGATTGGAGCTCTGCCATTTCCTCTCACATCTTAACTTCCTGATTCGCAGAACCTTATAGCGCTCGGCCTTTTGCACCTGTCATGCATCCTCTATCCGCGTAGTCGCGGCGGCGCCAAATCCTTCGCAGTCCGCAGCGGGGAACAAGCTGCCAAGGCGGCAAATTCGATCAGGGAGCAACAAGTAGGAAGCGTGAAGCGAAAGGCGTACCAGCGCTCAATCTGTCACGCGAGAAGTCCGCAATCCGGCTAACAATCTTCAGCGAACCCACAATCCCCCCAGCCAGAATCTCCCAAAAAAGCGCCGTCGGATTTTAATCCGAGCGGCGTTCACACCTTTAAGACCAGTTTTCCAAGCTCCGCCGCGCACTTCGTCGCAGTCTAGAACAGGTTCCAGAGGAACTGGTTGTAAACCTCGTGATGGTATTGAACCTCTGGCGCTTTCACGAACGTGCCCAGCGCTCGCGGGCAACGGTCAGCCGACGCGCGCTTCAGATCCGCGTAGCGAGCTTTCACGTCGGCACCAAGAAGCTTCGTGGACCAATCGGACTTCTCGAAATTTTCAATGGCCGTGTAGATGTTGTCGGGCAGGTAGCGTTCGGCCTGGCGTAAGTTTTTGATCGTTGAAGTGCTGCCCTCGAGACCGCTCTTAAAAATGCAGTACATGACCAGATAGGGATTGGCGTCGGGTGCGACAGAGCGGACTTCCACACGCATGCTCCGCTCGTTGCCGATGGGAATGCGGATCATGGATCCGCGATCAACAGGCGAGGCCTTGAGCTGATTGGGCGCCTCGAAGTGCGGATCAAGCCGCCGATAGGCGTTAACGCTGGCGTTGAGCAGAAGACAGATGTCATTACCATGGGTGAGAATCTTGTCCACGAAGGACCAGCCGAGCTTGCTGAGCTTTTCTTCGCCCTTGGGATCCCAGAAAAGATTCTTGCCGCTCTTGCTGACGGAAACGTTGGTGTGCATGCCGCTGCCGTTCACGCCGACAACGGGCTTCGGCAGAAAGCTGGCGGTCAGTCCCATGTGCGTCGCCACTTGGCGACAGATCAATTTGTAGAGCTGAATTTGATCGGCAGCCGCCACGACTTCGCCGTAGCCATAGTTGATTTCGAATTGTGACGGCGCAACTTCCGGGTGATCTTTTTCGTTTTGAAAGCCCATTGCGCGCTGAACTTCGGCGGTGGTATCGATGAAACCGCGAAGCAGATCGCCGGGAAGGGAGTGATAGTAGCCCCCGGTATTCACGTATTCAAATTTTTGCGTTTCATGATAGTGACGTTCGGCGTCGGGGCCTTTGAAGAGAAATCCTTCAATTTCATTCGCGGCGTTGAGCGTGTAGCCTTCTTTCTTGTGCAGCTGTTCCGCGAAACCCTTGAGCGCGCCCCGAATGTCGGCGCTGTAGGGAGTGCCATCCTTGTCGATGACCTCGCCAAACACCATGACTTTGCCAGAGCCGAAGTAATCGGCGGGACCCCAGTAAAAAGCGCTCCAATCCATCGCAAGCCGCAGATCGCTTTCCCGCTGAGCCGTAAAACCTCGAATCGATGAACCGTCAAACGTCAGATTGTCCCAGCTCTTGATCAGAAACTTCTTGTCGTAATCCAGCATGTGCAAGCGGCCCTCAAGGTCACTGAACAGCACCGTGACGGCCTTGATGCGCTTCTCGTCTGTAAGGTACTTGATCCGGTCTTCCTGAATCTTGTGCGGCGCGACGCGGTTCTGGCGCTGCTCTTTCGCTTTCAGGTTCAGCTGTTCAAGTTCGTCGTAAGACAGCGACAGAAAATTACGCAATTCGGTGGACATGAATCTCCTCGGAAAGATTTGGCGTCACGGATTGAGGTGTGTATGCAGGCAGACGACATGGAAGCATGCGGAAAAAGGGTATCGCGAGGGCAGGAACAGCGTCAATCGAAAGAAGTGATGCGAAAGATTCATGAAATTCATAAAATGAGAGCTTTGCGAATCTCGAAAACGGATTTCGTCCCCGATTTCCTGGAGTAGAATCGCCGCTAGCATGCCTCACAAGCACGTCATTCCCGGTCCACCCCTTTCCCGTTTTGTGGAATTGCTCTGGTATTACGAAAACGCTCCGCAACCCCATCAGAAGGAAAGGTTAATGCCGGACGGCTGTATCAGCCTGGTCATTAATCTCTTCGAGGACGAAACGCGCCTGTACGACCCGGACGACATGAACAAAGTCGGAAGATTCAACGGCTGCAGCGTCAGCGGCCCACACAGCAAGTGTTTCGCTATCGATACCGATGAACAGACCTGCGTGGTCGGCATATCGTTTCGTCCAGCGGGTGCAGTTCCCTTCCTGAAGCTTCCGAGCGACGAACTGCACAACCAACATGTGGGACTTGACGACCTGTGGGGACGCCTCGCAAGCGAACTGCGCGAACGCGTCCTCGCTGCGCCAACACCGGCAGAGAAACTGAGAGTCGTGGAAGTCGCGCTACTCGAACGAGCCGCGGGCATGCTTGATGGGCACCCAGTCGTCGAGTACGCGGTGGAAAATTTCTTGGCCCACCCTGGCACCTCGAAGATTGCTGAAGTCGCGAACAAAACCGGCTTCAGTTCGCGACGATTCATCGAACTCTTCAAACAGCATGTAGGAATGGCTCCGAAAGTCTTTTGCCGCGTGAGAAGGTTCCAAACGGTGCTGGAAAGAATTAGTCGCGGACGCTCGGTAAGGTGGAGCGATGTCGCCCTCGACTGCGGCTATTTTGACCAGGCGCATTTCATTCACGATTTCCGGGCATTTTCCGGAATCAACCCCACAAAGTACCTCGCCGATCACCGCGGATTCCCCGGCCATCGCAATCACTTGCCAATGGTTTAGTAATGCCTTTCGAGACGGTCAATTTTTTACAATACGCTGCCTATTCAGGCAGGCAGAATTGAGCTCCAATCGATCTCGCTCTAAGGAGACACGTCATGGCCAAGGCAAAGAGCGCAATTCCAGAGGGATTCCGGAGCTTGACTCCATATCTCATCGTAACGGGCGCAACCACTTTTCTTGATTTCATTCAGAACGCGTTCGGCGCCGCCGAGAATTACTTGATGCGGGATCCGGACGGAATCGTGCGTCACGCGGAAGCGCGCATCGGCGATGCAATGATCGAATTCGCGGAAGCCGGCCCGGGATGGATCGCTATGCCGGCCGGATTGCATTTCTACGTTAAAGACGCTGACGATGTTTACGCGCGAGCTCTGAAGGCCGGCGGAACCTCGCTCTACGAGCCAGCGAACCGCGACTATGGCGACCGGGAGTCGGGTGTACGCGATCCCGCGGGAAATTTCTGGTTCATTGCCACGCACACCGCAGGAAAAAGTTATCGGCCTGAAATCCTGCAGGACCTTAATTCGTACTTCAGCGTGAAGGACGCCGGCCGCTTTCTCGATTTTCTCGAGAAAGCGTTTTGCGCGGAGCTGCTGCAGAAGCATGCGAGCGACAGTGACGTCATTATCCACGCAAAGGTGCGGATCGGTGACACGGTTGTCGAACTAAGTGAAGGCCGCGCGCCCTGGGGACCGCGTGCCGTCGCACATCACTATTACACGGAAAACTGCGACGAAGTCTTCGCGCGCGGACTTATCGGCGGCTGCAAGGAGTTACAGCCCGTGGCCGACCAGTTCTACGGCGATCGCTCGGGTTCTTTGCTCGATGCCTGGGGAAATCACTGGTATATTGCAAGTCACATTGAGGACCTGACTCCTGCGGAGATCGCAGAGAGAGCGGCTGCGGCAGGGCGTCAGTAGCGAGAAAAAGGGAGAGAACATAATGATCCGACGGAGATGGATAGGAATCATGCTGTGTACGGGTCTCGCGCTGGTTGGCGCGACCGTTCGCGCGCAGGAAACAACGCAAGCGGACAAAGACAAGGCGGTGGCTTACCTCGCAACCACGAAGAAGGGCGTGCTTGACGCAACGAAAGGACTCTCTGAAGCGCAGTGGAACTTCAAGGCTGCCCCAGACAAATGG
>QHYO01000784.1 GCA_003224135.1 Acidobacteriota bacterium
AGAGTGCCACAACAAGCGAGGGATGGCGAGAGGGAATTCGAGGCAGGCACAAGCGCCGCCTATGCGGGTTTTGCCGGAGGCCCAAGCCGCGGGCTGTGCGCGAGTGGAAAGGAGCAGTGTGGCTGCAAGCTGCCGATCGATGCCTGGCGGCGCTGATTCACTGTGTCATCGAATGGATTGCCTCAAGGATTTGGATCTTTCACTCCAGCCCAACGGAGTGCTTCGTTGCGGTCGGCAAATGCGCGCATCTCGACCGGCTGGCCGTCGCGGATGGTATAAACATCCGCCAACCGCACCTCATTCCATTCGTTACTGCCTCTGGAGCGAGCCCTCACGTGAACGAACACGACGACGCGGTTTCCCGCTGTGATAAACCGCTCTGGTTCGCTGCTTCCTTCGGCCCAGGAGCAACGTGACCGTGCCAGATAGCGCTTCACGGCTTCCCGCCCGTGGTAAGTGCCTCCGCCTGGGAATTCCGCCGGTTCGGTCCATTCGATCTGCGCATCGAATGGCTCTACGGCCGCGTCGACGTCTCCTCGATTGAAGGCCGCGTAGGCGCTTCGGAGGGCGACGGTGGCGCGGGCCAGGTCGGGCGCGGCTCCCATAGCGGTTTCCTTTCGTGGTCTGGTGCACCCGACCGGAAGCAGAACTGTGACGATCTTCAAGAATATCAGTAGCCTGTTCATACTTTCCATGACGCGAAGTGAACTCAATCTGAGCGCACTCCAATTTTAGAGCCTACAAGAACAGGAAGTGCCAGAGAATGTCGACGAATGCATGCACGATGGCGGAAGCAAAGATCGAGCCGGTCTTGCGCCACGTCCAGCCGTAGAACAGACCCGCGATGGAGGCGAGCAGGACGTAGCGCCAGTTGGGAAAATGCATGTTGGTGATGTGCGAAAAGCCGAACAGGACGGAGGCGGTGATCCAGCCGACGGAACCGCTTTTTGTGGCGCGGGAAAGAAAATTTTGTAGCAGGCCGCGGAAGAGGAGTTCTTCGGGGAATGCGGTAAAGAAAAGAATGGCGATAGAGAGTGGTAGGAAAGACTTCCATTCGGAGATGTGAGGCGCGTAGACAAGGAAGTGGAGTTTCAACCCGAGTGGGATGGCGACGCAGGCGAAGATGATGAGCGGACCGAGAATATGGAGTGTCCAACTTGGGCCCCAGCCAATGGAATAGCCGACTCCTTTGGCACGGCGGAGGAGAAGAAATCCGGCGATGGCGATGTTGACAGCGGTGATGATAGTGAAGATATAAGCGAGGTGCCCGCCAGGATATGGCCAGAGCCAGTGCGAGGGTCCGAACTTTACAGCCACCCAGATAGCTGCGAGCGTCGCGAAATCCTGCCATGAGCCAGGGGCCGAGGCTTGCGCTGTCGAGAGAAGCAGAAGTGGAAGAAAAATGAATGCGGCAACGGCACCAAGTCGCGCAAAAGAAGCCGTACCCGTTCCAAGGGCGTAGATCAGGAAAAGAAAAAAGATAACCACGCCAAGGAGCCAGCCGGCACCTGGTCCGGCGACTGCCGCAACGCGATCACAAAAATTGCGCGCGGCGAAGAGCAGCATTACGGCAAGAAGAAAGGAGAATGCGAGCAAGGTGGCCGCGAAGGAACGGCCGCCGGTCCAATAGCCATGTGCCGAGAACTGAACGAATAAAATGAAGGTGGCGAGGAGAACGGCCCAGAGCCCAAGCATGGGAAAAGCTCCGAATTGGCGCGCCGAGGTCAAGCGAATATTGTATCGGGCGAAGAACTAGAAGAAAAAGTACAAGCGCACGAAAGTACAGGTACAAATTCATGGGCAGTTTGGTCGGGGACGGGCCGGTGTCTTGGCGAAAGAGCGCGCCGTGCGCTGAACGGTTGAGGTTTGAGTGAACAGGCTTGCTTACACTGATTGGATACGTCGGCCGCTTCGCGGCCGCCAAGAAAAAAGAGAGCCGCGCTCGGGAAGGCAGCGTCAACCCAGGGAAAGAGTGATCCTGCAATGAAACGGCTGGCTTACGTGGATTGGATGCGCGGCCTCGCGTGCGTGCTGATGTTCGAGACGCACTGCTACGACTCGTGGCTGAATGCGGACGCGAAAAAATCGGATGGCTTCCGGTATTCGCAGATGGGCGGAACTCTGCCCGCTCCCCTATTTATTATTTTGGCCGGTGTTGCAGTGGCTTTGGTGACAGAAAAACTTCGCGGCAAGGGAGTGGAGCGAGGAGCCATTGCGAAGCAGGTGATGTGGCGCGGCACGGAGGTGTTTGGACTCGGGATACTTTTTCGCGTGCAGGAATTTGTACTGGGAATTCCGATTTCGCCGTGGACGGATCTGTTGCGGGTGGATGTGCTGAACATTCTTGGCATTTCAATGATTTTGCTGGGTATGTTGTATTGGTTGTCGGGATTGGGAGCAGCTGCGGCGAGAAGAACACGAAGTTTGGTGTTGGCGGTAGGTGCGGCTGCCGCGGTCGCAATCTTGACCCCTGCGCTGTGGACGACCTGGCGGCCGAGATTTTTGCCGTGGGCGATCGAGTCGTACGTGAATGGGGTGCACATTTTCGACAAGCCGCAGGTCTGGTTATTCCCGATTTTTCCTTGGGCGGCGTTCGCGTTTGTGGGATTGGCAGTCGGGTTTTGGTTGTTTACGGAATTTGCGAAGCGGCACGAGGGGTGGAATTTCTTCCTGATTGGAGTGGCGGGACTGGCAGCGATCGGCCTCTCAATGATTTTGGATGGATCGGGTGTGAAGTTGTATGGAGCGTACGACTATTGGCATACCAGCCCGAATTTTTTTCTGGCGCGATGCGGAGTGATGCTGGTGATTTTGAGTCTGGCATACGCGTGGTACCGCTGGGGATTGGCGCAATTGGGATTCAGTCCTGTGGAGCAGCTGGGACGGACATCATTGTTGGTGTATTGGGTGCATATCGAGTTTGTGTATGGAAGA
>QHYO01000143.1 GCA_003224135.1 Acidobacteriota bacterium
TTATCCGACGCGTCGGTCGAACCTGCACCACCGTAAGCACGACGCAAAAGCAAAATGGAGAGAATCAACACGCCGACGAGCAAGACGGCGGTCATCCCAAAGAAGAGCCATGGATAGGGAAATCCGCTTTGCTGGTGAGGAACCACAAGTGTGAGGGAGTGTGCCAGCATTCCGGGGTTCCTATCCAAGCGGAAGCAGGGACCAGCGCGAACTTGTCCAGGGACCAAAAAACATGATGAGGAATGCAGCGATTCCGAGAAACGTACCAAGCGGGAGCTGATAACGGCTGGCAATGGCCCAACGCAGAGTGCCGACTTTGCCTAAGCCCATTTTGCTGGCGCGGCGTGCCAAGGCACTTTTCCAACCAGAGACGAACAAGAGAAAGATGACGCCGAGTCCAATCACAGTGCCCAGGAGAGTTCCGACCATGATGGTCAGAAAGGCGCCGCGAACGCCGAGAAACGTGCCGACCATGAACATCATTTTGACGTCGCCAAACCCCATACCATCGCGGCCGCGAACGAGTTTGTAAAGAATGGCGGCGGCCCACAGAAGGCCTCCACATAAAAGAGCACCAAGGATCGCGTCGAGAACACCGGCGCCCCATTGTAGCAACGCTTTGCCGAATTGGCGCCCAAGCAACATTCTAGCGATGCCGTCTGCAGGAGGCACGCGGATGGCAAAGGCTATGCCCAGGCCGACACCGAACCAGTTGACGGCATCGGGAAGAATTCGTTCGCGGTAATCCGTGACGATCAGGACTACGAGGATGCTGCTGAAAAACAGCCACTTAACAGTGGCAATAGAGAGACCGAAGCTCAGATAACAACCGACAAAAAGAAAGGCTGTTACGAGTTCGACGGAGGGATACATCGGAGAAATTGGGGTGCGGCAATTGCGGCACTTGCCGCGAAGGATGATCCAGCTCAACACCGGAAGGTTGTCGTAAGGCTTGATGGGAGAGCCGCACTCGGGGCAACGGGAGCCGGGCGAGACGATCGACACACCCGCGGGAATCCGCGTGATGCAGACGTTCAGAAAGCTGCCGATAGCCAGTCCGACGAGAAAAAACACGGCAATGATCACAGTTTTACTGTGACATAGGAGCGAAAGCGTCTCAATTGGGACACGCCGGAGGAGTGTCCGATGCCTAACGAGGAAGGGCGACTTTGTGAGGGTGAGCTGCTCCGTTATAGTTAGAGAATCCACCGATGAACTGGTTCGAACAACGCATTCGCCGCTATGAACACCGCCGCTGGACGACGGACGATAACCGGCGTGTGCGCCCGTTCGAATGGGGCACGGAACACGTGGGCGGGGAACGCGATGAGGCACATCCTGAAGGATTTTTGGCGGAATACGCAACCCGCGCACTGAAGAACAGCAAGGAGTGGTATGAAACCGGGCCGGCGACGGACTACTTGCTCGATGCCGAGAGTGTTTTGACGTTCAGCTCGTCAATCGAGTCTCCGTGGCCGGAAAACAATATCGTGCATGCGCAACTTTTTCCCGGCAAGGAGAAGCGCGCCGCGGTGCTGGTGTTGCCAAACTGGAACGCGAAATGGAACGGGCAGCGCGGCCTGTGCGAATGGCTCCAGCGGCTGGGGATTTCTGCGCTGAAGATGAGCCTGCCATATCACGACCGCCGGATGGCGAAGGGGCATGAGCGCGCAGACCAACTGGTCGGGTCAAACATTGGCCTGACATTGCAGGCAAACCGGCAAGCGGTGCAGGATGCGAAGCGGTGTCTGCGCTGGCTCGAGCGGCAGGGTTACTCTCGCATCGGAATCCTTGGCACGAGCATTGGATCGTCGGTCGGATACATTACGATGATGCACGACCAAGGAATTCATGCTGGCGGATTTTTCCACGTTTCGACCTACTTTGCGGATGTGGTCAGCCAGGGGATGACCACCAACCACGTGTGGGAAAGCTTGCGTGACCACGTGTCTGTTGACGAATTACGCGCCTATTGGGCCCCGATCAGCCCGATGCCGTTTGTGGAACTTGGTATGGGCGCGAAACGAAATACGTTCATGGTTTATGGCAAATATGACCCAACCTTTCTGCCAGAGCTCACTTTAGAGATGGTGGACGCGCTACACGAGCACGGTGCCAACCCGCGAACCTTGGAGCTGCCTTGCGGTCACTATTCGCTTGAGCTGGGGCCTTTCAGCTATATCGCGGGGTATCGTATGCTGACGTACCTGAGGTCTGTGCTGGCTTGAGTTTTTTCGAGAACTGCCTGGGGGTAACTGACTCACGGAGTACGTCAGGCCTTTTCGTTGACCCCTACACGACGGTTGCTTACTCTGTCTACCGACAAGCCAAGTCAGATTGATCCTTGTACCGAATTAGAAAATTGCCGCACGCTTTGGGGAGCTACTGTGTCTGGTGGGAGTGAACACAGCTTTGAAGTTCGAATGAAGCAGTTGCGCGCTGGGCAGCGTGTCAATTCTCGTGTTCCTGTGGCCGTGGAATGGGAAGAGAACCGGTCGCGGCATACTGCGCAGGGTTGGACCGTGGATATCAGCCCAAAGGGCTGTCTGGCGGTAGTGCCGCAAGGATTCGCGGTAGGGCAGAAACTGGACCTTGTAAATCTTGTGAACAAGAACGTGAGCAAGGCCACGTTGATTTGGCGTGGTCACGAGGGCCGTACAGGGTGGGAGCTGGGTTTAGAGCTGCAAGATCCACCTGAGGATTTTTGGGGGCTGGATTTTTAGCCGGCGCCGGATCCCATTTCGGGGCATGAGCTCGTTTCGCGGGCGTGACCACTGCTTCGACAGTTTTCCACTGTTTTTCGCCAGAAACGCTACTTTTTCCTTGCGCTTCAATCGGTTACGAACGTATTGTTAGCCTAGCTATAGGGGGCTTGCTACGAACGGCACCTACATCTGGGAAGCCGGTTGCCGGAATGCAAACCAAATTGCGTTCCGCGCGAACGGAGGCGAATTGGAATGACCGCCATCATTACGATTGCCAACCAAAAGGGCGGAGTCGGAAAAACAACTACGGCGATCAATCTCTCGGCAGCCATCGCACATCGCGGCAAGCGAACGCTTCTCATCGATCTCGATCCACAGGCGAATTCCACGATTGCATTTTTTGAATCAGGTGAAATTTCCGCATCGATGTTCGATGTGCTGAGTGAAACGCGCACGCCTATGGCGAATATCATCAAGCCTACGAAAGATCCGAACCTATTCGTGGGACCCGGGCGCCTGGCACTGGCGAAACTCGAGCAGGTGCTCGCCGGGCAATTTGACGCGCCGTATCGTTTGAAGGATGCGCTGGCGCCGGTCGTGAAAGATTTCGACTACATTGTCCTGGACACGCCGCCTTCGCTGGGAATTCTGACTGTGAATGCCCTGGTGAGTTCGACGCACTTGGTAGTTCCGATTCAGGCTGCTTACTTCGCCATTGAAGGAACCGACGATCTGCTGGAAACGTATGAGCGGATCCGCGCGCGGCCGAATCCTGGGCTGAAGGTTTTGGGCGTGGTGATCACGCTCTTTGACAAGCGCACAAATATTTCTCGCGATACGCATGGTCAAATTCGCACGGTTTTTGGAGAAGTGCTGTTTAAGACGAAGATCAGTAAAAACGTGCGGCTTGAAGAGAGTCCGGCATACAAAGAAACGATTCTGACGTTCGCGCCGAAATCACCCGGCGCGGTCGAGTACAAAAAACTTGCCGCGGAGGTCATCCAACGTGTTGAAGAAAGCAGGGTTGCCCGTCACGCTGAAGATGCGGCATGACGCGCACTACATCGAACAATTGACAAGCTTCAGCGGCGCCGCCGTGGGCCGCATGATTCGCGTGGACGAAATCCGCCCGAATCCGGAGCAGCCGCGAAAAGCGCTGGGCGACCTGCGCGAGCTTACGGAGTCTGTTCGCGAAAAAGGCGTGCTCGAGCCGCTGCTCGTGCGGTTCATCGCGAGCGAAGGCTGCTTCTACATTATTTCCGGCGAACGGCGTTACCACGCCGCGCGCGCGGCCGGCTTGCGCGAAGTACCGTGCATCGAAAAAACGGTCGATGACGCGGAAACGCTTGAGATCGCGCTGATTGAAAATATTCAGCGTAAAGACCTGACCGCTTTCGAGGAAGCCGATGGATTGCACCGGCTGGCCTCGCAGTTCGAATACACGCACGAGGATATGGCCAAGAAAATTGGCCGCGCGCGGTCTTCGGTGACCGAGACATTGTCGCTGCTGAATATTCCCGAGCCGCTGCGAAAGAAATGCATTGAGAACGGCGTGACTTCGAAATCTTTATTGCTGCAGATTGCTCGGCAGCCGACCGAAAAGAAAATGGTCGAAATGTTTCAGCGTATCCTGCAAGGCGGATTGACGCGAGACGAAGCGCGGCGTGAGCGCAGGGAAGAACAAGCCGGTCCACAGCGCCCCCAGCCGTTTATTTTTCACTTCGAGCCGCAGAACGATGCGTTCAAGTTCAGAATTCAATTCAAGAAGAGCCATGTCTCGCGTGATGAGTTGATCTCAACGTTGCGCGAAATTCTGTCGCAATTGGAGGGAACGGCATCTGAATCCTCGGAAGCGGACTCGACAGCGGCCTAAGCCGCTTGGCAAAGGTCTCGAAAGTAAAATCGGGCGCGAAGCTAGGGCTTCGTGCCCGATTTGCATTTCCCGGCATCCGTCGGCAAACTAAAAATCTATGAAAAAGTATGACCTTATCTGCATCGGAGCCGGTCCAACCGGGCTGGCTTGCGCAATTGAAGCGACCCGCGTTGGTTTAACGGCTCTCGTCATAGACAAAGGCGCTTTGTGTAATTCGCTTTTACATTATCCGGTCAACATGGTGTTTTTCACTACGCCGGAATTGTTGGAAATCGGTGATTTGCCGCTGGTGTGCGCCGCAGAGAAGCCAACACGTCTGGAATCCTTGAAATACTATCGAAAGACTGCCGAGCACTTCGCGCTCGAGGTGCGGCTTTACGAGCAGGTCACGAAGCTGGAAGGGAGCGATGGCAACTTTTTTGTTTCCACCGTGACGGAAAATGGAACCAATGGCACGTATCGCGGGGCCAAGATCGCCGTGGCGACCGGTTACTATGACTTGCCAAACGAGCTCGGTGTTCCTGGCGAGAATCTCCCGCACGTTTCGCACTATTACACGGAGCCGCACCCGTACTGGAATCAGGACGTAGTGGTTGTCGGCGGGAAAAATTCCGCCGCAGAGGCGGCCTTGGATTTGTGGCGGAATGGCGCGCGCGTAACGATGGTGCATCGCGATGCACAGCTTGGCGCGACGATCAAATATTGGGTCAAGCCGGACATCGAGAACCGAGTGAAAGCCGGACAGATCCCGATGCACTTCAAGTCCACGGTAAAGGAAATTACCAACGATGCGGTGATCATCGAGAGTCCGGAAGGGAATAAGCGTTTGCCAGCGAAACAGCTTTTTCTTCTGACCGGATACCATCCCGACTTTGCGTTTATCGAAAGCCTAGGCGTGAGGTTGGATCCGGTAACCAGAAAGCCAGCCATGAATCCAGAGACTCACGAGAGCAATATTCCGGGAGTGTACCTGGCCGGAGTGGTAATCGGCGGCAGGCATACGAGCGAAATCTTCATCGAGAACGGCCGGTTTCACGGCAAACAGATTGCGCTGGCACTGACAGCGCCTCGTGCTCAGACCGTTTAGACTCCACAAGTTTGCTCCACTTTGCTGCGTTTGATAAACTCATGGTCATGGCATCTCCGATTCGCGAAGTTTTCGAAACTTTCAGGACGATGTTCAACGGGTTCAGCGTGACTTTCCGGACCATGTTCCGGAAGACGGTGACGGAAAGCTATCCGGAGCAGCCGGTGAACTTTCAACCGCGCTACCGCGGAATTCATGTGCTGCATCGCGATGAAAACGGTCTAGAAAAGTGCGTGGGATGCTTTCTCTGCGCGGCTGCGTGTCCGGCAAATTGCATCTACATCGAAGCTGCGGAAAATACCGACGCCAATCGCATTTCTGCGGGCGAGCGATATGCTTCGGTGTACAACATCGACTATTCGCGGTGTATTTTTTGTGGTTACTGTGTGGAAGCGTGCCCGACCGACGCGATTACGCACGGTCACGGTTTTGAGCTCGCGCCCTACGACATTAACTCGCTTGTGTACCGTAAAGAGCAGATGCTCGAGAAGGACATCGCGCTTCCTAAGGCGGCCGCGGCGCGGTAGCCACTTCCTTTTCCTATATTGCATTCCGATTCTATTTCGAAGTAACCAGAAACCAAGAGGCCGAAAATAGAGTCTGCTTCATTCGGGTCGTTAGACACTGTAAATCGACCACGGTGTTCCCGCCTAATCCGTCTTCGAGAGTGTGCTCGATTTTTACAGCACCAGGGCGTCGCCAATGCGTAACAGTTTGCCTTGTTCCGTGGACGGGACGCGGGTGTTGGTAGCGAGGCGATAAAAATGGTCGAAGCGGACGGTGGGCGATGATGGAGGCAGGGAATTGCGGCGCATTTCGCTGAACTTTTTCTGGAAGCCGACGATATCTTCGCCGGTGCGGGGATTGCGTGGCGGGACCGGGCATCGCGCGCAAGGATTGCTTCCCTCGAATGCGACTTCGCCGATTTTGAAACGTACCGGATAATTTTCCTCTTTGCTGAAAAGCTGGTCTTCCCAGAACGCGGGCACGCCGTCGATTTCGAGAGTGGTGCGAAACCGTTCGCGAGCCTCGTTAACCTCGACTCCTGGGAAAAGATCGCAGACCGATCGCAGCGATGCGGTAGAGACAATGGTCGGTCCCGTGGCGAGCCCGTCGTCGGGTACGCCCTCAGGGACGTGCCGCACGATCACAGTCTGCTCAAAATATTCTGAGAACCATGCAGCCGCGCGCTCGTAATCGGAGGGAAACGCGAAGCTCGTCGGCTTTAGTTTGTTGTTTTTTGCGGCGTCACCGGAAACCTTAAGCGTGACCATTGAGACTCCGGGATCATACTCGGCGCGAATGTGATGAATCGCAGTGGTGCGTTTGCCGGTGATCCACGCGCCGTCCACCGAAAAAAGCACCCATACGCGATCGAGTTCAAGCCCGCCATTTGCGCCGATGCGCGCTTCGGGAACGCTGATAGGGTCGAGACCTTTGATGGGATGCAAGCGAATGTTCGCCAGCCACGCGGTACGAGGAACGCCGGACATGAGAAAAGTTTAACAGATTGATGCCTGCGTAAGCCGTGCCTTTTCCATAGCTTACCGAAGGACATCGCGGAGAAAGACGAATCGCTGGGAGAGAACAACTTTTGCGAGCTGGCGGGCTAGAAAAGCGGAGGGCGCGGGTGAATGTCGATTGACCCCAGGGCTTGTAAGTAAAAGCCCCGGAACCCGCGCCCCGGGGGACGCTAGCGAGTAGCGGCAGTCGCCGCTTTCGTCACAGGTTGATAGCCGCAGGTTGCGGCTTTACGCATCGCGTCCAGTGCCTCAGCCGTGGTGAGTAGAGGTGTTGTGGCGCAGTTCTTAAGGGACCCGCCCGCAGCGAACGCCAGTGCGATTGCCGCAGCGGAAATGTTATCGGGCATTTCAGTGATCAAAACGGCGTCGTGCTCGCCGAACGCAAAATAGCCGTGTTCGATCTTGCCACCCAGTTTTTCAATGGGGCCACGCACGACTTCAAAACGATCTTGAGGATTCGCAATCAGTCGAGCGAGGGCTTCAGAAGTGTAACTGATCTGGTGAAGAAAACGAGGCATCGAAGGACTCCTTTCGATTGAGGGCTTGAGCGTTACGAGGAGAAGGGACAATGCACCCTTGTTGGACGCGCGTCAAGATCGTTGTGAATGAAAAGAGGGAATGTGGGATTACCAATTCTCGGGCCGAGTCTGATTTGGTCAGGAGAATTTCAAACTTCTAATACGTATCTTTGACCGGAGGAGGATTGGGGCGGCTTGGCGGCGGCACAATACCGTTAAG
This sequence comes from Acidobacteriota bacterium, assembly GCA_003224135.1. Taxonomy (GTDB): domain Bacteria; phylum Acidobacteriota; class Terriglobia; order Acidiferrales; family UBA7541; genus Acidiferrum. Next base: position 7,927 of record QHYO01000143.1, read on the forward strand.
CCGCAGATAAACAGCCATTTGTCCGTAGTGGTCAGCGTTGTGCCAGATGACGACGCCTGCAAGGCCTAGGCGTGTGTTGGGACCAGCATAAGGGCCTTCGATCGGGTCGAATTGGTTTTCCGGTTTGATCGCCTGGAACGATTTGCTGATGGCTAGAAACGAATTACGAAGATAAATCAGCAGCTCGCGTTTCGTTTTGGCGGGATCGGGGCCGCCTTTGTCGCACACGGCGGGAGGCTGCTGGCCCTCGAATTCGGCGGCGAACGCGAAGTTCGCGCATGCCACGTGCTTAACTTGCTCTGCGAAGGTGCGCATTTCGGAAGGGCCGAAGGCAGGCTTTTCGCTCTTGAATTTTCCTTCCGCCGGGCGATAGGCGTATAGGTTTTCCGGCATGGCTTCGGCGACAGAGCGGACTTCGTACTCCTGCAAACTCACGGTGCGAAGCAATGCGGAGGCGACCGTTTCTTTTTTGCTCATCTCCGCTGCGGTGGGATTCTGGCCCTGGGAAGGAGAAGCTGCCGGAAGACCTAAAATGACGAGCAAGAGTGCTGCGGCAGGGGGTGCGAAGTAGCTCCGGAGGGAAGAACTCATGGTTCGCTCTGAGGCGCAGTGTAGCATGCGGGGTGAATCGCTACGGTTTTGTAGCAACCATCATCAAGGCACACCTCACCACCACGGTTTGTCCCGCTGCGATCCTTTCGGGCTGATGGAGAGAAAACCGAAGACGCCGACGAGGGCGATGCCATAGAGCTGATGCTCTTTACTGTAATTCAAGCCGTGCAATACCACGACATAAACTGCGGCAATCACTAGAGCGACGCTCGAGGCGATCTGCCGCCAAGTCTTGCTTTTCATAACGCCTTATTTTGGAGCGATCTGTCCGCTGCAATCGTCCGTGAAGGTTTGCGAACTGAACGATCTTATCGACTCCACGCCGCGCAGTCTATAACCCTCATGACGAAAAATGCATATTTGGATACGGGGAATGCTGGCCGCCGTCAGTGGGTGCGAGCGGGGGAGTGCTCAGAATATATCCACAGCCAGGGCCATTCTCTAAAGATTCCGCTTGACCTAGCGTCCTATAAGTTATATTATGTCAACTAGAAAATAAGTCTCATTCGCCCCATGTTCGTTTCCTGTGTAAATCCCGCAAGCCGGAAACGGGCTACGTCTTCCCTCTTCTGCGTGCTGTCCCCTTCGCTTGCGAACACTGCAACCTGCCTTGCAAGCTCTCCCGCTACCACGTGGGCCGCACACTTGCGGCGCTCGCCATTCCGCGGAAAAGATTGTCTCCGGCCTAATTGTTGCGGGGGCCGTGGTCGGGTTGTTCTACTTCTCGCAGCGGTACGGTTCGGTTTTAAAAACAAACTTTTCGAAAGAGGTGATGCATGTTTTCCATTTGAAAGTTCTCTGTTAGGTATCGGCGCGGCGGCGCTGAATCTGTTCGCGCGTGGAACGAACTGGAAGCAAGCTCTACTCTCGACGGCTTCGCGGTAGCGGAAGAGTTTGCGGGGGCTAGAGCGACTGAAGTTGCCGGCCGCCGGTAAAATCGTCCCCCCTCCTTGCCCAGGCCCGTCTTGCTTTCCTGCCACAATCCATGCAAAATCCTCATCATCCTGGACTCTTGCGGCTCTTGCCGCCAGGAGTTCCATTTCATGGTTGTGATCTCACCCAGGTATCCGGATTCTTCAGCGGCGCAATCGC
>QHYO01000144.1 GCA_003224135.1 Acidobacteriota bacterium
GGCCTCCGTGTGTGTGAAGTAGGAGCAAGAAATTTCGGTGCTGTGGAAAAGTAACAAGAAGGGTATCGAGTGTCAACGTCAAACGAGACATAAACAAGAATTTAATCTGGAGCGGAGAAGAGAAGTTCAATCCTTCTCGACATGCTGAATCAGTTTTCCAAGCGGTTTACAGATCGCGAGAAGTTTTCCGAGATCATCGGAGGTGAAATCGGGTCCGGCCTCGGCAACCGTCGGTGCTTTCCGGCTGATTTGAATTACGCCAATCACTTTTCCATCAGCAAGAATCGGAGCGCTGATAATTTTCTGAATCGCCGACGCCGTCAGCGACTCGGCCTTGATGCCTTCAAAAACGCTTGCGTGACGAACTGTGGAGAAATTGTTCGCGATGTCTGGCCGGCTTTCGCGCACCGTGCGCGCCGCCAGTGCTGAAGTGCTGGACAACGGAATCTGGCCAACGTTACGCAGCGCTTCCGGCACCAGGAAATAGAGATGACGCCAGCGTTCGGATATTGCGAGGATCGCGACCTCGTCCGATTTGACGTGAAGATTTTTGGCAATTCGCTCGGCAAGCACTGGAATGGAGAGCTGATGGTTGGCCGCATCTCCAGATTTGAGGCTATTGGCGAGAAGTTCGAATTCGGCAGCGAGACTTTTGCTCATGGGCTGGTGAAGGGTGATCTCAACTTGAGGAGTGCGGCGAGATTGCGCGCCGACGCCTGCTTACAAGTCTTAAGATAACAAAGGAAAGTCTCCGCCAAGCCCGAAATTGTTTACAGGTTTCGAGGATTTCAAATTCAAGAACGCGCGTCGTAATTTTGCATCGTTGTGGCCAACTGCTATACTCGATGTGCTGCAAGCAAAATTATTCCCGCGGTGAACTTGGCAAGACCGGAGCGGAAAACCAGCAGCGGAGAGGGCATGTCCGCAACAACAACCCGGCCTGACACGAGTTACCTCCTCAGAAAACTTCATTCGTTGAGCGGTTTAGTTCCCGTTGGCGCATTCCTGGCGGAACATTTCTGGTCGAACAGCGCTGCTCTGGTAAGTCCCGAAAAGTACAACGCGGTTTCGCAAGAGCTGCAAACAATTCCGTTCCGGCCATTTGTGGAACTGTTCGTGATCGTTCTCCCGATTCTGTTTCACGGCGGCTACGGCGTGTATATTTGGCTGAGCGGGAAATCAAACCTATCGCAATATCCATGGGTGAAGAACTGGCTGTACACGCTGCAGCGCTATACGGGACTGATTGCATTTGTATATATCGGATGGCATGTATACACCGAGCGCTGGTTGACGGAAGGACGATCGACCTACGACACAGTTTATACGGATTTGCAGAATCCCTGGTACCTGGCGTTTTTTGTAGTGGGGATCCTGGCGTCGTCGTTCCATTTGGGCGTTGGCGTTTGGAACTTTTTATGCAAGTGGGGACTGGCGGCGACGGTGCGGGCGCAACGCGCGGCTGGACAGCTTGGCGTTGTCGTGGGATTCACATTCAGTCTGGTTGGTATTCTAATCCTGATCAGTTTCCGTTTTGATTGGCATCCGTTTTCCTCGTACATAACCCGATGAGACAGCCGAAAATTATCGTTGTGGGCGGAGGACTGGCTGGACTGATGGCCACGATTCGCGTCGCCGAAGCGGAAGTTCCGGTGGATTTATTTTCGCTTGTGCCCGTGAAGCGCTCGCATTCGGTCTGCGCGCAGGGTGGCATCAACGCCGCGATTTTCTGGCGAACCAGCCGCTCGTGAAGCGAATGTGCGAAGCGGCGCCAGGAATTATCGATTTGCTGGACCGCATGGGCGTGATGTTCAACCGGACGCCTGAGGGATTGCTGGATTACCGAAGATTTGGCGGGACGCTTTATCACCGGACGGCGTTTGCAGGCGCGACAACGGGTCAACAACTGCTTTACGCGCTGGACGAGCAGGTGCGGCGGCACGAGTCCGAAGGCAAAGTGAGAAAGTACGAGGGCTTCACGTTTCTGTCGGCAGTTCTGGATGACGGCGGCGTGTGCCGCGGAATTTGCGCCATGGATTTGCGCACGATGGAAGTACGGACGTTCGCGGCGGATGCGGTGATTTTCTGCACCGGCGGAATTGGCGCGATATTTGGACGCTCGACGAATTCGGTTGTATGCACAGGTTCGGCGCAGTCAGCGCTGTTCCAGCAAGGAGTTGATTACGCGAACGGTGAATTCATTCAGGTACATCCGACGGCGATTCCTGGTGAAGACAAACTGCGTTTGATGAGTGAATCGGCGCGCGGCGAAGGTGGGCGCGTCTGGGTTCCGAAAAAAGCGGGAGACACACGTCCGGCGAAAAGCATTCCCGAAAACGAGCGCTTTTATTTCCTCGAAGAGTGGTATCCGAAGTACGGAAATCTAGTTCCACGCGACATTGCCACACGAGCGATCCACCGGATCGTTTACCAGGAACGGCTGGGCTTGAGCGGGCAGGCGGCGGTCTATCTCGACGTCACCCACCTTCCACGCGAGACGCTGGACCGAAAGCTCGAAGGCATTCTTGAAATTTACGAAAAGTTTCTGGGTGTCGATCCTCGCGAAGAGCCGATGAAGGTTTTTCCTGCGATGCACTACACAATGGGCGGCATGTGGGTGAATGCTGAAGATCAGGCCACCAGCGTCCCCGGAATTTATGCCGCGGGTGAATGTGAGTATCAATATCACGGCGCAAATCGCCTGGGCGCGAATTCGCTCGTTTCATGCATTTTCGGTGGCGGAGTCGCAGGGCAAGCCGCCGCGAGACATGCCAAGAATCTCGAAAAGGGCGCGAACGCGGTTGAGTCCAGTGTTTTCGACCGGGAGCGGCAAAAGCAGGAAGCTTTAAATCAAGCGCTCATTTCACAAGACGGTAATGAAAACATCATGGCCATTTGGCGCGAACTTGGCGAAACGATGACTGAGCACGTGACCGTCACGCGTATCAATAAAAATCTAGAGACGGCGTATAGCAAGTTGCTGGAACTTGATCAGCGCTTTCGTAAAGTGAATTTGAGCGATCGCAGCGAGTGGTCTAATCAAACGCTGAACTTCGCACGCGAGTTGGGCAATATGTTGGTTTTGGCGCGTGTGGTCACCATCGGCGCGCACGCCAGAAACGAATCGCGCGGCGCGCACTATAAACCGGATTTCCCGGAACGCGACGATGCGAACTGGCTGAAAACGACGCGGGCGAAATGGATCAACGGCGAAATTCAGCTCAACTATGAAGCCGTGGACATTTCGCAAATTACGCCGCGGCCGCGGCGATACGACGCGGCAAAGTGACGACGCGACAAGCATCGTCATCCCGTGGAGTGGAGCGACGTGGGGTGGCAAGCCGCGTGTCGTAGCAGAGGACTCATGAAACAACAAGTCATCGTGAAAGTGAAACGCCAGGTAAGCCCGCAGGGCTCTCCGTACTGGGAAGAATTCGTGTTGAAGTGGCGTCCTGCGATGAACGTGATTATCTGCTTGCGGGACATCGCCGAAAATCCGGTGACGCGGGATGGAAAGAAGACGACCCCGGTTTCCTACGATTCCAATTGTCTCGAAGAAGTCTGCGGCTCCTGCGCCATGCTGGTGAACGGCAAGGCCCGCATGGCGTGTTCTGCGTTGGTGGACAAACTGGAGCAGCCGATTCGGCTTGAGCCGATGTCGAAATTTCCCGTGATTCGCGATCTCGCCGTCGACCGGCAATTCATGTTCGAAAGTTTGAAGCGCGTGAAGGCGTGGATTCCCATCGACGGCACCTATGACCTCGGTGAAGGTCCGCGTATGGCGCCCGAGACGCAGGAGAAAGCGTATCCGCTTTCTCGCTGCATTTCGTGTGGCAATTGCCTGGAAGTTTGTCCGCAGGTCACTGGAACGGAGCGGGGCGATTTTGTTGGCGCCGCGATCATCAGCCAGGTTCGACTGTTCAACATGCATCCGACCGGCGCGATGCACGCCAGCGAACGAATCAGTGCATTGATGGAGCCAGGAGGCGTACAGGATTGCGCTAACGCACAGAATTGCGTGAAGGCGTGCCCGAAAGATATTCCGCTGACAGAATCAATTGCTGAAGTGAATCGTCAGGCCTGGAAACAGGCCATGCTTGGCTGGCTGATAGGGTAGAATCTCCCCTCAACATTTTCGATTCGGTCAAACCTAAAAAGGGCTGCTGCATCGCCCAAGGAGTCACGAATGCGCCGTTTCCGCGCCTGTCTGTGGTTTTGTTTCGTTGTGCTCTTAAGTTCACCGCTGGTTGCGCCCGCCGGAGGAGATGGAATTGCCGAACGCGCCAAGAAGCTTCACTTTTCCTCGATCGTCCTCGATACACATGACGACACCACACAGCGCTTTTTCTCCACGGACTTTGATATCGCCAAGCGCAACGCCGATGGAAGTATTGATATTCCGCGGATGCGCGAAGGCGGAATGAACGCGATTTTCTTTTCGATCTGGATCGATGGCCGGATCATGGGTCCGCCCGCGGTGCAGAAGGCGCTCGACCAGATTGATGCCGTGCACGAAAATGTTCGCAGGAATTCAAAGGACATGGCGTTCTGCCGAACAGCCGATGATGTGCGGCGCGCGCACGCGCAGGGAAAAATTGCCGCATTGATGGGCGTCGAAGGCGGCCACATGATTGGGAACGACATTCGCGTCCTTCGAATCTTTGGCGATCTAGGCGTTCGCTACATGACGCTTTCGCATTTTTACAATGACGAATGGGCGGATTCATCCACCGACAAGCCGGCGCACAACGGCTTGACGGACTACGGCAAAGAGATCGTGCGCGAGATGAACCGCCAGGGAATCATGGTCGATATTTCGCACGTGTCCGATAAAACGTTCTACGACGCACTGGAAATCAGCAAAGCGCCGCTGATCGCATCGCATTCTTCGTGCCGCGCGCTTTGCAATCACGTTCGCGATATGTCGGATGACATGATCAAGGCGCTTGCTGCAAAGGGCGGCGTGATTCAAATCAATTACGAAATGAGCTTTATCGATCAGGCATACAAGGACGCGTCGGACAAGCTTTCCGGCGGGGTCGTGGCCATGATCGATCGTTTGAGGAAAGAGTGTGGCGACAACGAAGACTGCATGGGGAAAAAGATGGCCGAGATGCAAAAGCAGGCGGTTGCCGAGGGCAAACTGCCGCACGTCAGCTGGGAAAGAATCATCGATCACATCGATCACGCTGTGAAACTCGTAGGTTCGGACCACGTGGGTCTTGGCTCTGATTTCGACGGCGCCAGCATGCCGGAAGGCATGGAAGATGCGTCGAAGTTGCCGAAGATCACCGAAGCGCTGATGCGCAAGGGTTACTCCGATGACGACATACGAAAAATTCTCGGCGGCAATCTGCTGCGTGTGATGGAACAGAACGAAAAAGTAAGCCGGGAGATGCAAACGCAGTAACAAATGAGCAACAAATGAAAAACATAATGTCCATTGCGACGATGCGGGCAGCGGCTTGTATTCTTGGAGGTCTTGCAGTGGCAACGAGCTTGGCGGGCGACAGCATTTCAGAAAAGGCTGTGTCAGAAAAAGCGAAGAAGCTGCACTTTTCGTCAATCATCGTGGACACTCACGACGATACCACGCAACTGCTACTCGATCCAAAATTCGATTTGGGCGTGCGTCAAAACTCCGGCAGCATTGATATTCCACGCATGCGCGAAGGCGGATTGGGCGCGATTTTCTTTTCCATCTGGATACCGAGCAAAGTGACGGGTCCAACCGCGGTTCAAAAAGCGCTGGACCAGATTGATGCTGTTCGCGAACAGGTGAGAAGGCACCCGAAGGAACTTATGCTCGCGACGACCGCGGACCAGGTTCGTCAGGCGCGCCAGGACGAAAGAATCGCCGCGCTGATGGGCGTCGAAGCTGCGCTCGGCGTGCGCTATATGACCCTTACGCACAGTGGGAATAATGAATGGGCCGATTCTTCGACGGACAAGGCGGTTCACAATGGACTAACCGATTTCGGAAAAGACGTCGTCCGCGAAATGAATCGTCTCGGTGTGATGGTTGATATTTCCCACGTGAGCGACAAGACTTTTTACGATGCGCTGGAAGCGAGCAAAGCGCCGCTTTTTGCTTCGCATTCTTCCTGCCGCGCGATTTGCGATGCGCCACGCAACATGACCGACCAGATGATGAGAGATTTGGCGGCCAAGAGCGGCGTAGTGCAGATCAACTATCACGTTGGATTTCTGAGCCAGGAATTTCGCAATGCCGAAAAAGCTGATCCGAAGATCAACGAAGCCATCGCGCAGGAAGTGACCAAGCGGTGCGGCAGCGACGCCAACGAAGGCTGCATGTTGATTGAAGGCGATCGCGTCACGCGCGAGTACGTGGTGAAAGGTGTTTTGCCCCGTGTGGACTACACAAAGATCATCGAACACATCGACCACGCAGTGAAGGTAGCGGGCATCGACCACGTCGGGCTAGGTTCCGATTTTGACGGCGCCAACATGCCGTACGGTATGGAAGACGCGACCATGCTGCCGAAGATTACCGAAGCGCTCCTGAATAAAGGCTATTCCGAAGGTGACGCGCGGAAAATTTTGGGCGAGAATACTCTGCGCCTGATGACGGATGTCGAACGCGTGAGCCGCGAATTAAACTTGAAGAAGTAAGATTGCATTGGCAACGACGGAGAGATGGAATGAGACAGAGAGCCAGAGCGACTGCGTGGGCCGTGTTGCTGATGACCGCCGCGGTCGTATTGAACAGTTGCAAAAAGCAGAGCGAGCCTGCGCAATCCGCTGCGCCGGAACAACCAAAAGCCGAAGCCCCAGCGCAGCCATCGGCTGCCGCTCCGGCTCCGGCGGAAACCAAGCCTGAGCCGGCGGCCGCTGGGGGAAAAAAGGGCGCCGAACCTGCGCACAATTACGTCAAGGAACTGCTTATTCCCGCGAAATTAAAGGAGAAAGCGCCGGAAACTTACAAAGTAAGATTCGATACCACCCGCGGCGAATTCGTCATCACGGTTACGCGCGCCTGGGCTCCGCTTGAAGCGGATCGTTTCTACAATCTCGTGAAACATCATTTCTACGACAACGCCGCTTTCTTCCGAGTGGTACCGAACTTTGTGGTGCAGTTCGGCATCAGCGCAAATCCTGCCGTGAGCGCTGCATGGCAGCACGTGGAAATGAAGGACGATCCTCCGTCGCAAACCAACAAGCGCGGTACCATCACGTTTGCTCAGACCGGAAGTCCGAATTCGCGCGGAACGCAAGTGTTCATCAACCTGAAAGACAATCCGCGCCTCGATCACATGGCACAAGGCTTTGCACCGTTTGGCATCGTTGACGGAAATGGCATGAATGTGGTCGAGATGATGTACGACGGCTACGGCGACAGCTCCGGGCCGGATCAGGATCAACTGGCAAAACAGGGCGACCCGTATTTGCGCAAGGGCTGGCCTAAGCTGGATCACATCAAGTCGGCTACGCTGGTTGGAACTTCCGACTCCGTAAAACAATAAGCTTGCGCGCGCGCCAAGATACACCGCGGCGTGCGCGAACCAACCGAACAAACACAGGTCGCGCCGCACAAAAACCTTTACCACTCTGATGAGCGAGCAAACAGCTGAAAACAGTTCGCGGCTGGCACCGTTGGACCGCTCCGTGTATTTCCTCGCGGCGCTCGCTGTGCTGGTCCATTTTCTGTTCAACGGGAAATACGGCTACTTCCGTGACGAACTCTATTACGCAGCTTGCGGCGAGCATCTCGCCTGGGGTTACGTGGATCATGCGCCGCTGGTGGCATTCGCCTCCTGGATTTCGCGGAGTCTATTTGGAAACTCTTTGTTCGCGCTGCGCTTGCTTCCCGCGCTCTCTGCCGCACCAAAGGTACTGCTGGGCGGCTGGATGGCACGCGAAGTCGGCGGCGCGAAATTTGCGCAGTTTTTTGCCGCGCTGCTCGTTTTTCTAGCGCCGATTTATCTGACGTTCGACAACTTTCTTTCCATGAATGCGTTTGAGCCGGTATTCTGGATGGCTTGTGCTGCGATTGTCCTGCGAATTCTGAACGGCGGCAGCCCACGCCTATGGCTCTGGTTTGGAGTTGTCGCAGGAATCGGAATTCTGAATAAGCACTCGATGCTTTTCTTTGGATCTGGCATTGCTCTTGGTCTTCTGCTGACGCAAGCGCGGACACAATTTGCGCGCTTTGAAATCTGGGCAGCCCTGGCGATTGTGTTTCTGATCTTCCTGCCAAATCTTCTTTGGGAGATTCACAATGGCTATCCGACCATCGTACTGCTGAACACGGTGATCGGGCACAAGTACGCCACTGTCTCGCCCCTGACATACATCGGCGAACAATTTCTTTTGGTCAATCCGCTGGCGGCGCCGTTCTGGCTGGCGGGACTGTATTTTTTCTTTTTCGATAAGGAAGGCCGCAAATACGCCGTCCTCGGTTATGCGTATCTAGTCGTGCTGGTCGAAATGATTTTGCTTCACGGTAAAATCTATTATCTCGCGCCGGCCTACATCATGCTGCTGGCTGGCGGCGTGGTGTGGTGGGAGCGACAAATATTTTCGCGAGCAGCAGCCTGGCTGAAGCCAGCGATCGTCGCGCCGCTAATTGTGTCAGCAATTATCGCGGCGCCGTTGGCGATGCCGATTCTTCCCGTCGCGGCTGCGGTGAAATACTGCGCCTTTTGGGGCGTGCAGGACGTGAGAGTTGAGAATGTGCCGTTGAATTCGTTGCCACAACTCTTCGGCGATATGTTCGGCTGGCAGGAACAGGTACAAGCACTAGCTCGCGCTGTGCATTCGCTACCAGCTTATGAGCAGTCTCGCGTGACCCTGCTTGCTTACAACTATGGGGAAGCCGGCGCAATCGATTATCTGGGCAGACGCTATGATTTGCCGAAAGCGATTAGCGGACACAATCAGTATGGAGCGTGGGGACCACGAGGGGCGTCGGGAGACCTGGTCGTGGCCATTGGATTCACGAAGGAACAACTCGATCGCGCTTTCGGCGAAGTGACGCCGTTTGAGACAATTAGCCCGGAATACGCATTGCCGGAAGAGTCGGGGATTTCCATTTATGTTTGCAGGCACCCGCACAAGAATCTCGCGGACTCCTGGACGGAATGGACATATCTGGATTGAACGTTGTGTCCAGGTTGAGCGTTGTGGGCTGTACCGGGATTCATCCCGGATGCATCCAAAAACCTGATGGTATCCATCGATGTTTCGAAAGGCGATGATGTTGACACTCCGCGCTATGCCGCGTACGCTGGTCCTCTGATGCAAATGCGTTGCCAGACCATGTGTTGTTGCTGCGACTGCTGTTGCTGTCGCCAAAACCACATTTCTGGCTTGAGGCTGCTGCGGACCTAGAACCGCCGTAAACAAAGAAATTCCAAAGCCCACGTGCCAGAAAATCTGGTTACGTGGGCTTTTTCTTTTTGCGCGCAACGTTGGGAACGGGTTTCAAGGTTTGTACTTACAAACCCTGAGTTGAAAAGGAAACGGTAAATGGCTGAAGTAAAAGAAACCAAGGCGCAGCGCGTCGAGCGCTTGAAGCGCGAAAAGCTCGCCTGGGACCACCTGGACGAAATTCGCGGGTTTGCTCGCGAT
>QHYO01000785.1 GCA_003224135.1 Acidobacteriota bacterium
TTCACCGCCGTTCCCCGAACTCTTGTTTCCGTTCGCGGGGCTGCCGTTTCTGTTTCCATTGAATTCGATGAGGCGCAAATCCGCCATACGCGCGAGCAAACGCGCAGCGGGCTCGGCGCCGACGATCGGAAGCTGCCCGGCCGGACCTTCAACGCGGAGAAGTTCGCTTTGCGCCGGCTTCCCTTCCTCGCCGCAAATCCAGATTTGTTCGAGCAAATGATCGACGCGGATTTCGTCATCCGCCGAGACCGGCGTGCAGCAGTCTGCGGTATCCGCGAGCGGGCAGGCCATCGGATGATTCGGGCCGTGCTGCGCAGTGTCAAAGGAAAGATGGCCGTGCGCAAGCTCGATGCGGCGATCGGCCTGGCGAGCGATGTCCGGATCGTGCGTGACCATCAAAATCGTATGGCCGGATTTGTGCAGATCGCGGAAAAGATCAATGACGATTTGTTCGTTGGCTTCGTCAAGATTGCCGGTCGGCTCGTCAGCCAAAATAAGTTTAGGCTGATTGATGAGCGCCCGCGCGATGGCCACTCGTTGCTGCTCGCCACCGGAAAGTTGCGAGGGCAGATGCGTAAGGCGCTCGCCAAGACCGACGCGTTTGAGCGCTTCAGAGGCCTGTTGCTCGTCCGTGACCGAATGAAAATATTGAGCGAGCATGACATTTTCGAGCGCGTTCAAGTACGGCACCAGATGGAATTGCTGGAAGACGAAGCCGATTTTTTCCGCGCGGTAACGGACCATGGCGTTTTCGTTGAGCTTCGCGAGATCCACGCCATCGACCACGACACGGCCTTCGGTGAGTGTGTCGAGCCCGCCAAGAATGTTGATGAGCGTGGTTTTGCCCGAGCCCGAAGGGCCCATCAGAGCAACCCATTCGCCGGAGGCGATATTGAACGAAACACCGTTCAGCGCGCGCAGTGGGCCGTACTGTTTGACAAGCGTGTCGATCGTCACCTGCGGCTGGGTGGTCATTTTGCACCGCAGGAGCACCCGCGCACCGAGCGGGGCTGGCTTGTGACGGATAAGCGATCGACGCGGATGACGTTGAAATCCTTCAGCCATCCTCGCCGGATCGCTTCAGGAAGACGTTCTGTCCGGAATGGAGCGATGAGTCGCATCACTCTTGGCCTCGGAAGACGGATGCTGGGCGAATCTGCACCAGCCGGCGCAGGGGATAAGCCGCGAGAATGGCGACGATTACGGTGAGGGCCACAGAAATAGGATACACGATGAGCCGCGGCTGCGCGGCGACGCCAAACACTGCCTTGCCCAGTCCGATGGAAAGAACAATTCCTGCTGCCGCGCCGATCAGGCCACCGGCAAGGCCGAGCAGCGCAGCTTCCGCAAGAAATAAACGCAACACTCGACGCACGGAGCCGCCGATCGCCTTCATCAAGCCGACGTCGTTTTTGCGCTCCATTGCGACGTTGGTCATGGCGGCCATTACACACAAGGCGGTGAGAAGCAAAACTACTGCCACGGTTGCCGTCATAATTCCAGAGATGCGGTCATAGAGCCGCGCTTCGCCTTCCGTGAATTGCCGAACGGGGCGGACTTCAACTTCAGGGAACTTTTGTTGAAGCGCGTGAATTCTTTCGTTTATCGTCTGAGGAGTTCCGCTGACAAACACTTTCATCACGCTGACGCGATCGCCGGCATCCGCAAGACGCTGAACTACAGAAAGCGGCATGAAAGCTTGGTTATCTTCCGGACCGCCGCTCGCAAGAATGGAAACGAGCTTACACGATTCCGTTTTCACTCCATATTTGAGTTGCACAATCGAACCCGCATGAAGTTTGAGCCGGCGAGCGAGCTTGAGGCCCGCCAGGCATTCATCCTGCGAGTAGTCCGACGGGTGTTCGGGCTCCAGCTTCCAGCCAGGCTCGCGGTTTTCCAACAAATCCAAATGTGTTCCTGCGACGACAGCGTCCGTTGCGAGCCGCGTATCGCCAGAATTAACTTTAGCGACGATGTATAGAAAAGGAGTTGCCACGTAATCTGCGTTCTCTGAGCCGGATTGCAATTCCGAGAGCGTCGGATCATTCATGGTGTTCGATGAGCGCGGTGTGATGAGAACGTTGGGACCGAAAGCGCGAAATTCGGTGGCGATGCGGCGCTTGGCGTCCACTTGAAGATTCAGCAGCGCCGCGGTAATGGCCGCACCTGCTCCCAGCGCGAGCAGAATGACGATAAGGCGGCCGCGGTTTGCGAAGATCGAGCGGCTCAGAACGCGCCAGAACATTCTGCGATTGACAGAGCGGCGGTCGTTCTTTTGAGCGAGGGACATGTTCATTCGCCTCGCAGGATGGGCGCGGGATTGAATCGAGCGGCGCGGCGGAGCGGCAACGCGCTGCCAAGAAGCGTCACGGCCGAAGCGAGAACGAGAATTACACCGAGAACGAGCAGCGATGGCGCAGGAGGAACCCCGAAAATCTTTGTTCCAAGGAAACGCGCGAGCAGCAGGCCAAGCGCGTAGCCGATGCAACCTCCGACGAATGCGAGGAGAAGCTGCTCGGCCGCAAGTAGCCAGCCGACGGTGCCGGAGCCGGCTCCGAGCGCTTTCATCAAACCAATTTCCGTGCGACGCTCGATGACCGAGGCGGCAGAAGATGCGCCGACGGCGAGCGCGGCTGCAAGGAGCGAAGCAAATGTTACCAGCCATAGCAGCGTGCGGACGCGCGTGAGAATTTTGCCTTCGCCGTCGGCGACGCGGCGAATCACGCGCACGTCGGAACCCGGCAAAACCTGTCTGATCGAATAGGCAATCGAAGAAACATACGGCGAGCAGGACCAGCGCTCGAGCTCGTCGGGCTTCATCATTCTGGGATCGCGCCGCGCAAAATCATCTTCCGGCTTGGTCAGCGCCGAGACGTAGAGCTTGCGGTAAACGCCAGGCTGTCTGGAGATGTCCTGGACTTGCTGCAGGGAAGTTACTATGGCGTCGTCTTCCGTGCCCCCGGTGTTTAGAATTCCTGTGACTGTCAATCCCAGGTACGGCTGCGCCATTTTTGCCGGGTCCGGGAGGTTTACGCTAATCTCATCGCCAATTCGCACGTTCAGGCGCTTTGCGGCTTTAGAGCCGATGACACACTCCCGCTTATTTTCGTCAAACCAGCGGCCATCCACTTTCCACCATGGATTGGTTCGATCGATTCCGGTCGTGAATAGATTGCCGTCGCCCAGTGCCAGGGTATGGGCTACCCAAGTCCCTATCAAAGTAGCCCCTGATCTATGTTCAAGTTCTTTCGGGCCGTCGTTCCATTTCGCCGTGTCCGCTGTGAACTCTAGCTGTGGCGCGAAGGCGGTGATGTTGTTGTGCCAGAAGACGGATTTGATCTTGGGGAGATCGGATTCGGGGAGGTAGGCGCCGGAGTTGGCGGGGCGGAAGTCCACGCCGCCGATTTCGAGGGGGAGCGAATCCGCTTCGGGAGTGACGACCAGATTTGCGCCGAGGGATCTGAATTCTTCGGAGAGCCGATCACCGACATCGAGTGAAACGCTGAGCGCAGCCGTGGCTACGGCCATGCCGAGCGAAAGCGCAGCAGCCGTGAGGAATTTGCGGCGCGGGCGGCGCGTGAAGTTGTCGGCGATGAGGCGGAGAAACATAACGATCAGAGAGCAGCGACCAGCAACCCGGTCCCAGGAAAAGAGCAAAAGAACCGACCTGCAGTTCGGCCACTACAAAAGACCGGAAAAACCTCTAAAAACCTTCGGAGAGCTAGGTTCATTTGGGCACTTCGGTCCAGGATTTTGTAATTGCGCTGACGTTGACGACGAGATCGGAGCCCTGCACACGAAATGGAACGCCAATGGGATTGCAGCCGCCCGCTTCGCCGATTGTCGGCACGTAAATGGCGGAGCCGCAGTGGCGGCAGACGACGTTCTGCCCATCCTGCCGGTAGCCTTCCGCACCACAGATGCGGCAGGCGTCGAGCGCCACGCCCCAGCCCTGCGGCTTCTTGATGACGAGAAAGCGAAACGATTGATCAGCCGGCTTCACCGTAAAAAGGTGCAGGTTGCCGTCCTGTACTTCGCTGAGTGGGACGCGTAGTTCGTCATTCCCTGCGCCAGACGCAGCGATCGCGCGTGCGGACGGCGGAGCAGAGCTTGCTCGTGCATAAATAAAATCAGCGGTGAGCACGAGGATTACAGCGAGGCACGCAGCAGCCGAGGCGATCATCCAGCTGCGCTGGCGGCGCTGCTGCGCGGAGAGCAAACGCTGTTCCGCTTCCGTGGCCGCCGCTGCGATTTTTGAGTGTGAAGCAGTCAGCCATTCGCGGAAAATCAACAGAATCGCCGCGCCAAAAATAAATACAAAAAAGAAAATCTCGAAGTTTACAATCGGCCCGATCAGCGCCATTTCCTGCCTGCTCGAGGGCAGCCACTGGGCCTCGCTGAGCTCATGCAATCCGGTCAGAGCAAGTTGCGCGGCGACCAGCCACAGGATAATTGTTGTCGCAGCGAAAAAACGATGCAGCGGAATCTTGAGCGTGCCCTTAAAAAAGAACAGGCCGACGGCGACGGCCGCCAGCAATCCAACCATCGTGCCGATCCAGGTTTGAATGCCTTCGCTTGAAAGTTCGACGGCGCGCAGAATCAGCGCCAGCTCCACGCCTTCGCGGACCACCATCAGAAAAACGAACAGAAAAATTCCCCAACCGGCGGCCGAACCGGCGCGCACTGCGTAATCCTCGATTTTTTGCTCAATATGTTTTCGCAGGTGCCGCGCAACGCGGTTCATCCAAACGATCATCGAAATGACGAACACCGCGGCCAGGAGAAGCAGCAGGCCTTCAAAGCCGTCTTGGTTGATTTGCCAGCGTTCCAAGGCAATGGCCACCGCCAGGCTGAGCGCACCGGCAACGGCTACGCCCGACCAGACGAAACGGGCAAGTTGCGAACGGCCCGTTCGCGAGAGATAAACGAGTATGATGCCAACGACGAGAGCGGCTTCGACGCCTTCGCGGAGAGAGATGAGAAAAGCAGAGAGCAA
>QHYO01000786.1 GCA_003224135.1 Acidobacteriota bacterium
TCAGTGGGAGCCCGAGCGCTGGCGCGCCCGGAAATGGCGCCCGACCGAAGAAACGCTGGCCCGAGCACAAAACGCGCTCTTCATCGATGTGACCCTGAGCACGCTAGGCCAAATACCATCTTACCGGCAACAGTTGCTCCGAGGAGCGGACCACTGGCGTACCGTTCTCGATGGCGCGAGCAACGTGGACGTCTATGGCAACAACGGCGTGGCAGCAGGTGACTTCAACAATGATGGCCTGGACGATCTATACATCTGCCAGCCTCGAGGCCTTCCCAATCGTCTGTACCGCAATCGCGGCGATGGAACTTTCGAGGACGTCACCGAGAATTCGGGAGTGGGCGTTCTCGACGGCACGTCATGCGCACTTTTCGCTGATTTTCGAAATATCGGCTTGCAAGATCTTTTGGTGATTGCGGAAGGCGGGCCCCTGCTTTTTCTGAATCAGGGCAACGGCAAATTTTCCTTAAAACAAGGCGCCTTCCAGTTTGCACGCCCGCCTGAAGGCACATTCACGCATGCCGCCGTGGCCGATTATGATCGCGACGGCCGCCTCGATATCTATTTTTGCCTGTATACCTATTATTTGGGCCTGGACCAATATCACTATCCGTCGCCCTACTTTGACGCGCGCAATGGTCCGCCAAACTTCCTACTTCATAATGAGGGCGACGGAACTTTTGTGGATCGTACGGAAGTTTCCGGTCTCAACGCAGAAAACGACCGTTTCAGCTTTGCATGCGCTTGGGGCGACTGCGATTCAAACGGATGGCCTGATCTCTACGTGGCGAACGATTTTGGCCGGAGCAATCTCTACCGTAACAAGGGTGACGGAACTTTCGCTGCGGTCTCCGAAGAAGCTCGCGTCAACGACGTCGGCGCCGGCATGAGCGCATCTTGGGCGGATTTCGACAATAACGGCCATCAGGACATCTACGTTT
>QHYO01000788.1 GCA_003224135.1 Acidobacteriota bacterium
TGTTTCGTCGTCCGCAAAGATTCGTCCCGCATCCGGCAATGTTTCTGGCGGAAGTGTCGTTGGGGCTACCGCCAATCTTTCGCTCGTTCACGATTTTGATGCGAAAGCTGGTGGTATTCGTATTGAAGGGCAAGCTGCACGAATCCAGGATATTTTCGGACTTGCGAACGCCTTTGGACGGCCGTTGCAAAATGGCTGGGAGCTGCGCGGCCAAGCGACTGCCGATTTGCGTTGGGACTGGAGCGCAGGGAGCGTACCCGCTTGGAACGGCCGCGCTGACGTCGTGCAGGCGACGTTGCAAGTGGCTGATCTGAACCAGCCGGTGCAGCTTGAAAATCTGCGCGCCGAGTGGCGAAACGCGGTACGGAAATTCACGCTGGGGGAAGTTGTCGCGTTCGGAGCCACCTGGTCCGGTTCGGTGGAACAGCCGAGGATTCTGCCGAGCGATTTTGGCGAGACCGAAATTGCTCCTTGGACCTTTCAATTGCAGGCGGATCATCTAGACGCAGCGGAACTCGATCGCTGGATCGGCCCGCGTGCGCGGCCCGGCTGGTTACAGCGCTTGCTGCCTCCCGCTCTTGGTGGGACGTCGGCGCCGGAACCGCGGAGTATCGTGTTACGACGCATTCGTGCTTCAGGCGATCTCCGAGTGGATGAATTGACGATTGAGAAGATCAAGCTGAAGCAATTTCGTACGCAGGCAAAACTCGACGCGCTGAAGCTCAGCATGCGAAACGTTCAGGCGCAATGGTCGGGCGGGCAGGTAACTGGCAGTGCGGATGCCGCGTTTTCCTCTAAACCCCTATACGACATTGCTGCTTCCTTCGACCGAATTTCAATTGCGCAAACTCCGTGGCTGGCGCATCTCTCCGACCGCTTGACCGGTACCGCGGACGGTCGTCTCGAACTTCATGCGACAGGAATCGGCCGGGAAGCTCTGCTCGGTGGTCTCGACGGCAAGGGCGAAATTCACTTGGCCAACGTGGAACTGCGGGGATGGGACATCGCGGGGACAATGGCGCTGGGCGAATGGAAAACCGGGACTTCTCGCTGGACTGCTGGTGCGGGTACTTTTCACCTGAGCGATGGTGGATTTGATTTGAACAGCCTGCGCCTGGCCTCACCGGCGGGCGAATTTCTGTTGAAAGGCAGCGTCAGTTTTTCTGAAGATACGGACCTCACCGCGGAAAGTCACCTGACGGGCCGCAACGCCCGAGCGGAGAACACTGTTCGCTTCATGCAGATTTCCGGCCCGCTCGCTGGACCAAAGGTTTCGCTGGAAAAAGCCACTGCACAACAACCGGGGGACTGAAGGAGAACGATGCAAACTCAGCCGCGCCTCAAAAGATTGACCGCAGTAACAATCTCCACATTTTCTGTCGCGCTCTTCTTTCTGGCCGTGCCTGTGTGCGCGCAACAATCGTTTACGCTGGAGCAAATTTTGAGTGCGCCGTTTCCCAGCGATTTGACTGCCGCGAAATCCGTGCCTCGCATTGCATGGGTGCTTGACGAAAAGGGCAAGCGTAATATTTATGTTGCTGAAGCGCCGGATTTCAAAGCGCGGCGCCTCACTTCGTACACGGAAGAAGACGGGCAGGAATTGTCGGCGCTGCAATTTTCGGCTGATGCCAACACGATTGTGTACACACGCGGCGGGGGCAAGAATCGCACTGGCCAATCGCCGAATCCCACCAGCAATCCCGCCGGCGCCGAAGAAGCCGTATTTCAGCTTTCCTGGCGCGGTGGTGACCCGCTAAAAATCGATGCGGGTCACGGCGGTGAAATCTCAAGCAAAGGAATCTGCGCCTATTTGCGCGACGGCGAATTATGGCTCGCGCTGATGGACGGCAAGGAAAAGCCGGTACAACTTGTCGTTCGTGGCACCAACGCTGAACATCATTGGTCGCCGGACGGCAGCAAACTTGCCTTCGTTTCTGGACGGGGCGATCACAGCTTCATCGGCATCTACGATGCAAGTAGCAAGACAGTTCGGTTCATCGCGGCAAGTGTGGACACCGATTCGAATCCTCAATGGTCCGCCGATGGCAAGCAGTTGGCGTTTATCCGCAAACCGGCAGTTGCACGTGACACGCCTGAAGGTTATTTCATCGAACCGGATCGCCCGCATCCCTGGACAATCTGGGTGGCTGATGTCGCGACGTTGAATGCCAAAGAGATTTGGCACAGCGGTAGGGAACTGCAGGATTCCTTCCCCTACATCGCGAACGATACAGGCGGTGGTGTGATCCACTGGAGCGCTGACAACAAGATCATTTTTGCGAGCGAGCAGGATGGCTGGCAGCATCTCTACTCGCTGCCGGTGACGGGCGGCACGCCGAAACTTCTAACTCCCGGAAATTGCGAAGTGGAGCAGTGGTCCTTCAGCTCTGATGAAAAGATCATCTTCTTCAATTCGAATTGTAACGACATTGACCGGCGCCATTTGTGGAGCGTGACCACGGCGGGTGATGCTCCGCAACAATTAAGTAATGGACAGGGAATTGAATGGCGGCCGACTCCGATTCCCGCTACGGATTCGGTGGTCTATCTTGCCTCCGATGCTCAGCACACGGCCCGACCGTTCGCGAGGCGCCTCGGAGATTCTCGCGCCACGCCGCAACCGCTCGCATTGGAAACGTGGCCTCCCGA
Source organism: Acidobacteriota bacterium (assembly GCA_003224135.1). GTDB lineage: Bacteria > Acidobacteriota > Terriglobia > Acidiferrales > UBA7541 > Acidiferrum. The sequence continues at coordinate 2,650 of QHYO01000788.1, forward strand.
TTTTCCCGCTGACAGACTCGTTGTACCGCAACAAATTGTTTTTAAGTCCGCCGACGGCTTCGACATTCACGGCCAACTCTTCCTGCCCAAAGATCTTAGGCCCGGAGAAAGGCGTCCCGGCGTTCTCTTCTTTCACGGCGGTTCGATGCGCCAAATGTTGCTCGGCTGGCATTATATGTATTACTACTCAAATTCCTACGCCATGAACCAGTATCTTGCGAGCCGCGGCTACGTCGTCCTCTCTGTGAACTATCGCAGCGGCATCGGATATGGCCGCCCTTTCCGCGAAGCTCCCGGCCGCGCCGGACGCGGTGCCAGTGAATATCAGGACGTAGTTGCTGCCGGGAAATATCTGCAGTCGCGAGCCGACGTGAACCCCGCGCGTATCGGCCTGTGGGGCGGCAGCTACGG
>QHYO01000789.1 GCA_003224135.1 Acidobacteriota bacterium
GTCGGGCAGGATGCCAACTGGGGATGCGGAGGCAATGGCCAGTTCTGGGTCGTTAACGGAAAACCCAAGATTATTGGCACATTTGGACCGAGTGGCCAATGGTTCGCTACGACCAATCCGGATGGATCGCCGATCTTCACCGCGCCTGCTTCCGGTACGTTCAACACGCAGCGCGTTCGCAACCTTATCTATCAACCCGGATATCAGAACTGGAACATGGGCCTATTCAAAACCATTCCCGTCAACGAACGGTTCCGCTTCCAATTCCGCGCCGAGGCTTACAACGTGTGGAACCATCCGAACTGGTGCGGCAATAGCGGCTGCAGCGGCACTACCAATATCGGTCTCAATCCGACCAATACTCAGACCTTTGGCAAAGTACTCGCCAAAGGAAGTGGCTCTTCCGGACAAGGCGAGCGCAACTTGCAACTCTCGCTCCGCCTTGAGTTCTGAAGCCGCATCTTTGGCGAAACGCGACCGCGGCGAGATCGTGTGGCACGGAATTCTGGCCGGGCCTTACATCGATGTTGCTTGGGAACGGTGTTCGCCTCTATAGTGAAAGATGTCCTCTTTTATGAGGCTCGGTCTCCGGTCCAAAAGGATTTGCCATGGCTACCACACCTCAACCATCACAATCGCCACTCCAAAGACTCGATGATTGGGACGACTTTCTGGAAGGCCGGTACAAGGAAGGAAAAGCGGAGTCAGAGTTCCGCCAGTATGACGCGAAAGCGAACCCGTCGGTGGCGGAGTTCTACCGCGTCAACCACGAAAAACAAACCGTCGCATACGTTCTCGATAAAGAAAAACAATACTTCGGTCTCAATCGAGGCCAGAAGAGCATTTGGGAAGCGGCGGACTATCTCAATACCCTGGTTGACGACAGCGATCCTGATACAGATCTGACGCAGACCGAACATTTGCTGCAGACGTCAGAAGCCATTCGCGCGGATGGTCATCCGCGCTGGATGGTGCTGACGGGATTTCTCCACGATTTAGGAAAGTGTCTCTGCCTGTACGGCGAACCGCAGTGGGGAGTGGTCGGGGACACATTCCCGGTGGGCTGTGCGTGGTCGGACGAGATCGTCTTCCCTGAATACTTCCGTGGCAATCCAGACGCGCATGTGCCGGAGTACCAGTCGAAGTACGGCATTTACGAGCCGAACTGCGGTTTGGAAAATGTTCATATGTCGTTCGGGCACGATGGCTACATCGCGGAAATCATGAAGCCGTACCTGCGCGACGAAGCGCTCTACATGCTTCGCTTTCACTCGTTTTATGCGTGGCATCGGCACGGTGCTTACGCACACCTGATGAACGACAAAGATGCGGCGATGCTTGAATGGGTTCGGAAGTTCAACCCCTACGATCTATATTCGAAGGGCCATTCCAAGCCCGACGTAAAGCAGCTCAAGCCATACTACGACGAGCTGTTCGCCGAATTCTTCCCAGAGAAGATTGCCTGGTAGCTCCACCCCGCCAAAACCTTTCTGAATCTTCAGCGCAACTCTTGCGCTCGACCGGTGCGGACCGATTCGCGCGCAGCATCCAAAATTTCCACCACCTGCACATTTAGCCGCAATGAAAGCGGATCCTCAATCGGCTGGTCATCACGAATCGAACGGACGAAATACGAAATCGGATTATTGGCCTCGCGCGGGAGCGGGTCGAGACTCAACGGTTCTCCATACGGGCCAGTGTTGCTTCCCCGATGATCTGCCGAATGGAAAAGCAATGCGTCGCGATCGGCGATCAAACTTCCCTTCGGACCGAACACCTCCACTTGGCCCTTGCCGTAGGGCCAGCTCCATGAGGCCTGAACGATCGCCGTGGCGTCCGGATACTCGAGCACAATCGTTGCATCATCGTCCACCTTGTTGTGCTGTTCGACCTTAAGTTTCGTCGCAGTTGCATAGACTCGCGTCGGACGGCCCTTCAGCCACAGTGCCCACTCTGCGCCGTAACATCCAAAATCCATGATCGCTCCGCCGCCGTTCTTCACGGGATCGTAGAGCCAGTCAGCAAAGTACTTCGAGACGCCGATTTCCTTCGGGCCTCGGTGCCCATACTGCACAATAATTTTCTGAATAGGCCCGACCTGATCCGATTTCACTGCGTGAACCAGTTCGTGACTCGGCGCCACCCAAGCATTCCAATAATTCACCATGAACTTGATGCCGGCTCCGTGGGCAAGGCGCTCCATCTCGCGCGCATCGTTGGCGTTTGTTGCCATCGGCTTCTCGGTGAAGTAGTGGATGCGGCGTTTCGCACATTCGCGCAGG
>QHYO01000149.1:0-8430 GCA_003224135.1 Acidobacteriota bacterium
AAGCAATTCGCGAACAAACCGATCGCGTCGCATCAATTGGTTCAGGAAAAGCTCGCCTGGATGATCACAGAAATCGTGAAAGGCCAGTTGCTCGCGCTGCACGTTGGCAGAATCAAGGACGACGGAAAAGTCGATCCTTCGCACATCTCCATGCTGAAGATGAACAACGTCGGCATCGCTCTTGAGATTGCACGCAAGTCGCGCGACATCCTTGGCGCCAACGGCATCGTCGACGATTACTGCATCATGCGCCACATGAACAACCTTGAAAGTGTGTTCACCTACGAAGGCACGAACGACATTCACAAGTTGGTGATCGGCGAAAAAATCACCGGCATCGCCGCCTACGTTTAGCGTTGTCACTTACCAGGCCTTCTCGTCTTGTGCCGGGCGTTAGCCCGCTCTTTGCGGGTGCGAACGGCCTCTCGCCACACTCGCGCCCGTAAAAAGCAACCCATCCTTCCTATCGCAGAATCTTGTAAGCTGTGTGCGCGCACATTTATGCGCCGCTACAGGAGATTCGTCATGCGCCGCCCTTTTTCCTGCCTTAAAAACTACTTGCTGCTGTCCATTTCGGTGTTGACGCTCGCTGGTGGTGCGAGCGCGCAGCAAAAAACTGCACCGCCTAAACAATCCCCTGTCAAGAATGCGGCTGTGGCGAAGCCAAAAATCCGTACCATCACGGCATTCATCAATTTGGACCCCGCGCATTATCAACAGCAGGTGGCCGAAACGCTCGAGATGCTGCGCCGCGCGAAAACAATTTTCGAATCGCGCGGTTACGAAGTGGAAACCATTCGTATCGCGACGCAGCCTTTCCCGGAATACACGAAAGGCATGACTATGCAGCAGGCTGTTGCATTCTTCAAGCAATACGACGCGCTGGCGGAAAAAGAAAAATTTGCGGCGGGAATCGGCCCGGCTATGCTCAACGCGGACGATAGCGAAGCGCAAGCCGATCTGCTGGCAGAAATTCTGAGCGCCACAAAACATATTCGCGGCAGCATCGTTGTTGCCGGTGAAGACGGCGTGCGCTGGAAGGCCATCGGCGCAACGGCTCGCGCAATCAAGAAACTCGAAGACGAAACAGAACACAGCCAGGGAAATTTCAATCTTGGCGCGATTGCCATGGTGCCTCCGTATTCTCCATTTTTCACCGCTGCATACCACAACGGTTTCGGACACCAGTTCGCGATTGGCCTTGAATCCGCCAACGTGGTGGGGGCCGCATTCAAAGACGCTCCTGATCTTGAAACCGCAAGACACAAACTCGCGGACATGCTCTCCGAGCAAGCTTCGGAAATTGAACGGCACGCAAACCGTGTGGACCTGGAAACCGGCTGGCGATACATGGGCATCGATCTTTCACCGGCTCCGCTAAAAGAAATTTCCATTGGCGCGGCGATGGAAGAATTAATCGCGCAGCCTTTCGGCTCAAGTGGAACGCTGACCGCGGCGGCAACCATCACGTCCGCGATCAAAAGTGTTCAGGTGAAACAGACCGGCTACAACGGGTTGATGCTGCCGATTCTGGAAGATTCGCGCCTCGCGCAACGCTGGAGCGAAGGCCACGTGTCGCTCGAAGGATTGTTGTCTTACTCCGCGGTGTGCGGCACCGGGCTCGATACCGTTCCGCTGCCCGGTGACATCACGATCGAACAACTCGACACAATCATCGGTGACATGGCGACACTGGCGTTCAAATGGCACAAACCGCTTTCGGCGCGCCTTCTGCCCGTAAAAGGAAAAGGTCCGGGTGAGCAAACCGAATTCGAGGACCCCTATTTGGTAAACGCAATGATTCAGCCCTTCAGCAAACAGTGAAACGGTATTCCACAATTTCTCTACACAGGAAAATCGACTTCGATCGGATCGATGAGAGGGAGCAGCCACTTGAGGAGCGCCTGATGCACGGGGTGACTGTTGTACGATTCGAGCATCGCCTGACTCTCGAATTTCATGATGCCGCCGATCACGTAGCCTTGTCCACGCGGCGAAATGTTTTTGCCTACGTAGGATTCAAGAACGCTCGGGATGTGATCTCTCAGCGCACCGATTTCACGGATCATGCGGTCCTGCTGCGCTTCGGTGACACCGGGCTTCAATCGAAAGGCGAACATGTGAATGAACATGGAAGTTGCTCTCTCACTTTGGAAAATGATGGAAAGATTGTTGGTGACGGCGTTCGGTCGTGTCAATAAGAATGAGCGGTGCAACTTTGCCATGTATGAGGGAGCCCGGGGGAAAACGATGAGCAATAAGCGAGAAATGACGCGACGGGAATTTGTGAAAGATGTGGCAATGGCGGGCGCGGGGCTGACGATCGTGCCGCGGCATGTGTTGGGTAAAGGAATGACTCCGCCGAGCGATTTGCTGAACATTGCGGGAGTTGGCGTCGGCGGAATGGGACGCGCGAATTTGATCAACCTCGCGAGCCAGAACATTGTGGCGCTGTGCGACGTGGACTGGGGCTACGCCGGAAAAGGCTTTGAGCGGTTGGACAACGATATAGAAGGTTTGCGTTCGCGCATTGCAGGGCCCGATGTAAAGCCGCAGGAGGGCAAGCCGGCCCCACGCTTCGATCGTGAGCAGGCGAAAGAACGGCTCGCCGGAATGCAGCGATTGAAGGATGTCCATCTGCCCAAAGCGAAACGCTACACGGACTATCGCGAAATGCTGGAAAAACAAAAAGACATTGAGGGAGTGTTGATCGCGACCCCGGATCACATGCACGCGCCGATTGCGTTGGCGGCAATGGAATTGGGAAAACATGTTTACGTGCAGAAGCCATTGACGTGGTGCGTTGCGGAAGCGCGGCAATTGGCGAAGCGCGCTAAAGAGACAAAAGTCGCGACGCAAATGGGAAATCAGGGACATTCGCTCGACGATGCGCGTACCGCGGTGGAATACGTTTGGGCAGGCGCGATTGGAGAAGTACGCGAAGTACACGTATGGACAAACCGGCCGCTGGGATTCTGGCCGCAGGGTGTGCCCCGTCCGGTAAAACCGAGCGAGCCTGTGGGAAACATGCGATGGAACGGGCAGGGCGTGGAAGCGCGAGTCGCTGCGGCGCTCGCGGGAAATTACCCGGCGCCGGAAAATCTTTCGTGGGATCTGTTTCTTGGCGTCGCCCCGAAAGTGGAATATCACCCGATCTATCATCCATTTAATTGGCGGGGATGGGTGGATTGGGGAGTTGGTCCGATCGGCGATATGGGCGCGCATTTGATCGATCACTCGATGTGGGCGCTGAACCTGGGCTATCCGACCAGCGTCGAAACGCTTTCGACTCCGTTCAACCACGCGTCGTATCCGAGCGCGACGATGACGGTGTACGAATTTCCGGCGCGCAGTCTAACGCACGGCAAATTGCCTCCCGTGAAACTGACCTGGTACGACGGAGGATTGATGCCGCCGAAGCCGGCAGAGCTTGGCGAAGAGGAACTCGACAAAGGCGGCGGCGCGCTGCTGGTTGGAAACAAGGGAAAGCTGCTGCACGAAACGTATGGAATGAATCCCAGGCTGCTGCCGAAGTCATTACACGAATCGTTTGGCACGCCCGCGAAAAAGTTGCCGCGCATCCCGGGCCAGCATCACGAATTGAATTGGGTGAATGCGGCCAAGGGAAAAGCGGAGGCGTCGTGTCCGTTTGAATATGCAGCGCGCCTGACGGAAGTGATGTTGCTGGGAGTCGTGGCGCTGCACACTGGGAAAAAGATCCAGTACGACGGCGAGGAAATGCGCGTCACGAATGTGGCCGCCGCGAACGATTTCTTGAAACGCGATTACCGGACCGGGTGGTAGTGGCACCCCCCTGTTTTTCGTAAGCAATAGAGTGTAAAGGACTTACGAGGGAGCTTGCGGAAGTTTTCATTCCCTCTGGACTTGGCGACCGAGTCCGGAACCGAACTGACCCACCCCATGTTTTTCTGTAACTGCTGATTCTAAAGCTGGTCAGAGACAAATAGCTATTTGCCTTGCCTATTACCTACTACCAGAATATCTCGTTACGGGTTATCGATTTTGAACCACCCAGTTAGCCGACCGTGACGTAGATGGAGCGACGCAGTGCTAAGAAAATTTCTTTGCTGGAGGCGAGGAGCCAATGCTGGATGTGATTTTGAAGAGATTTGAGGAGCCGGATGAGGTGCGGGTGTTTGAGAAGGGGAAGTTTGAGCTGGTAACCGTGGGAGGGATGACGATTGGAAGGGCTTCGTACGAGCCAGGATGGAAGTGGTCGCTGCATGTGGGAGCGGCTACTGGGGCGAAGAGTTGCATGGTGGAGCATGTGGGGATGGTGGTGTCCGGGCGCGCGACGGCGGCGATGGATGATGGGCGGGTAATTGAGATGCGGGCGGGAGATGTGTTCTATATATCTCCGGGCCATGATAGCTGGGTCGTGGGGAATGAGCCGTATGTGTCGTTTCACTTTTTTGGTGCGGAGAAGTATGCGGCGGGGAAGAAGTGATCCGTAGGCCGCAACAGTGGAAAGAAAAGAGATCGACCACTCGTAAATGGCGGGCCGCATTCAAATGGCAGAGCCGCTGTACACGCGGCACGTTTCTTCATGCGCTCGGAGCATTGCCGGTGTGGGTGGCAATTGCGGTGATGAGTGCCTCGAGCATTTTCGTGCAGGGCGGCGCCTTCGGGCAGAGCGAGCGGGATGCGAACGAAAAACACTGGGCTGCGCAGTGGATTACGGCTCCGGGCGTAGCTGAGCGTGACAGCGTGGTGCTGCGGTTTCGGAAGGTGCTGGAGCTGGAGCGGCCCGTGGCGCATTTCGTGGTGAACGTCAGCGCGGACAACCAGTTCATTTTGTATGTGAACGGGAAAGAGGCGGGCAGAGGGCCGAGCCGCGCAGACCTGGGGCATTGGAGATACGAGACCTACGACATTGCGGCGCTGCTGCATGCAGGGAGAAACACGCTTGCGGCAACGGTGTGGCATTTTGGGACGCATGCCGCGATCGCGCAGACGAGCGAGCGGACGGGATTCCTTTTGCGCGGAGTGGGCGACCGAGAACGCGCGGCGGATACCAATGCGACGTGGGAAGTGGAAGAAGAAAAAGGCATCGAGACTCTACGGCCGCTTGTGAAAGGGTATTACGCGGCGGAGCCCGGAGAACGGATTGACGGCGCGAAGCTGGATTGGGACGGGAGCGGTGGTAGCGATACCGCCAATCCAAGAGGAACGGCGGCGAGAGGAACGTGGACGAAAGCGGTGACGCTGGGACGCGGGGCGCGACGCTACGAGCAGGATGCGCCGAACAACTGGCAGCTTATGGAGGATCCACTTCCAGCGATGGAAATGACAGAGGTTCCCGCGGGCAAAGTAGTGCGCTCAAGCGGCGTCGCCACGCCATCTGGGTTTCCGGAAAAGGGTTTTCAGGTTAACGCGCATAGCAAATCCAGCGTTCTGCTGGACAACGCGCAATTGACCACGGGATTTCCGGTGCTGGCGGTGAGCGGCGGACAGGGATCGACGGTACGACTGACGTATGCAGAAGCGTTGGTGGACGATCAGGGAGAAAAGGGAAACCGCAACGAGATTGCAGGAAAACACATTGAGGGCGTGGTGGATGAGTTTCTTCCCAGCGGTGCTGAGGCGGCGCGCGCGTTTTCGCCGCTCAGCTGGAGAACGTGGCGATACCTGCAATTGGATGTGGAGACGGCGGATCAGCCGGTAGACATCGAGGGACTGCGAACGTGGTTCAGCGCGTATCCGTTCGTGGAAAAAGGCTACTTCCGATCGGACGACGCCGGGCTGACACCGATCTGGAATATCGGCTGGCGAACGGCGCGGCTCGATGCACACGATACGTACATGGACACGCCTTACTGGGAGCGGCTGCAATACATCGGCGACACGCGGATACAAGCGCTGATCTCGTACACCGTCGGCGGAGACGACCGGCTGGCGCGACAGGCGATTGAGGCGTTCAACGATTCACGGATTCCGGAGGGCCTGACGCAGAGTCGGTATCCGTCATCGCTCCTGCAGATGATTCCGACATTTTCGCTGATGTGGGTGGGCATGGTGCATGACTTCTGGATGTACCGTGGGGATGCGGCGTTTGTGAGCGGGCAGATTCCCGCGACGCGGACAGTGCTGGACTGGTTTCTGCGACGGCAGCGAGCGGATGGATTGCAGGGAAGAGTTCCGTGGTGGCCGTTCGTCGATTGGGGCGCGGATTTTAAAGATGGAGTTCCGCCGCAGGATGAGGATGGAGGTTCGGCGGTTCTGACGCTGCAGTTCGTCGAAGCGCTGCGGGATGCAGCGGAGTTGGAGCGCGCGCACGGCGACGCGCACATCGCGGAGAATTACGAGCGGGCGGCAGAGCGGGCCGCGACGGCGGTGCGAAAACATTGCTGGAACGCCAAACACGGCTTGCTGGCCGATACGCCCGCGCAAAAGCACTTCAGCCAGCACGCGAATCTTCTGGCAGTGTGGCTGGACGTGGTTCCGGCGGCGGAACAGAAGGAATTGCTGACGAAGATCTTGTCACGAAGCGATTCGGGATTCACGGCGCCAGCGGAAGTTCCGACGATGACAGCGGCGACGTATTATTTCCGGTTCTATCTTGCGCGCGCGCTGGAGCACGCCGGGATGGGAGACGAGTACCTGAAGCTGCTTGGGCCGTGGCGGGCGATGGTGGGATTGGGACTGACCACGTGGGCGGAATCGCCGGAGCCAACGAGGTCTGATTCGCATGCGTGGAGCGCACATCCGAACTTCGATTTGTTGAGGATTGTGGCGGGCATTCGGCCGATGAGCTCGGGATTTGAGAAGGTCACGATTGAGCCTCATCTGGGCGCACTGAAAGAAGTGCATGCTGGGATGCCTATTCCGCAAGGGATGGTGGAAGTGGAATACACACGTCGCGCCGAGGGAGTTCAGGCTCGCGTGAAATTGCCGGAAAGACTGACCGGCAACCTGGTGTGGAAAGGCCGCTCGCTCGCGTTGCGCTCGGGCGAGCAGACGGTGACGCTGCCTTGAGTTTTATGTGTCACACACCGAGATTGGAACGAAGAACCGGGCTGAAGCGCGGTGCTACAGGGGCGAAGAGAAGGCCCAACCCTTTACGTGAAGCAGATGCGCAAGAATGGGCACCTGCAGAGGATTCAGTTGTGTTTTACGAATTCGCCTTTGTGGCCTGTGAGAGAGTTGTAGAGGGTTTCGATAAAGACGTCCGAGTTGACGAAGTCGTCGGACCATTTCTGCCATGGCACGAGGATTTTTTCCTGCTTCATTTGATCGAGTGTTTTGTGCGCGTCGATGGCTTTCTGGACGACGGCGGAGGTTTCCTTGAGCATTTTCACGAACGAACGGACATCATCGAGACTCGAAAGCGCGCCGTGGCCGGGAATCACTTTCACATCGGCGGGCAGTTGCGCGGAAGCTTTTTCGAGCGCATCAATCATGCCCTGAACGCTGCCGCCGCTCGAGACATCGATGAAGGGAAAGCCGTAACGGACAAAATCGTCGCCCATGTGGACGACATTGTTTTTAGGGAAAAAGATGATGGCATCGCCGTCGGTGTGGCCGGAAGGAAAATGGAGCGCGCGGATATCTTCGCCGTTGAGATGGACGGTGACATCGTGCTCAAACGTGATGATAGGGAGCGCGGCTTTTTCGGCGGGTTTGACTTCCATCTTAAGGGAGCCGCCGTTGCCTGCTGCGCCGCCAGTCACGAGGCGCTTCCGAACATTATCCTGCGCGATGACGGTGGAGCCGGAGTTGGCGAAGGGAGCGTTACCGCCGGAATGATCGCCGTGATAGTGGGTATTGATGACGAAGCGGACAGGTTTGTCGGTGATGCCGAGGCTCTTGAGGGATGCCTGGATTTTTTCGGCGAGGGGAGCGAACTGGTCGTCCACAATGACGATGCCGTCTTCACCAACCGAGGCGGCGATGTTGCCGCCCTGGCCTTCGAGCATATAGATGTTGCCGGAAACTTTGCTGGCTTTGATCCTGGGCGGCGACGCGGCCGCAGATCAGTGCGGCGGCTAGCGCGGCGAATACGACTGACTGACGAATCCTGTGGCTCATCATTTCCCTCCGGAAGGCGGTGAGGATTCTACCACTCGAGCGAGAAGTCTGGCCTGCCAGGCGTGGAGTGAGGTTTAAGGATGTGGTGCGATTTCGCGCGTGGAGAGCCACCAGTTGTTGCCGGCAAACCAGCAGGTTTCGTCGGGTGTAGAGTTGCGACGCACGGAGCGCACATTTCTGTAATTGCCGCGCTTGAATGCCGCGGACAATTTCCGGGCGGTTCCTTCGTCGCGCGCGCCGCTACAGTTAATGAAAATGGCGGAAGAGACGAACTGGGCGTGAAACTCTCCAGGATTGACCGCGGCTGAGGGACGGGTTATGAGGAGCATTGCGCCCGCTCCAGGTGCGCCGCTGGGGCTGTCAGAAGGCGTAAGAGGAAAA
>QHYO01000149.1:8488-13580 GCA_003224135.1 Acidobacteriota bacterium
TAGATCGCATCGCAATCGGGCAGCGGCCCCTGGGAGCCGGAGCGATGACAAACAGTGACGTTCGGGTATTCGGCGAGGTTGATGGTGGCGCGCTGCGCGAGATCCTGTTCAATTTCGTAGGCAAGAACCGATCCCGTGGAGCCCACGAGTTTAGAGAGCATGGCAGTGTAATAGCCGGTTCCTGCGCCGATGTGGAGAACGGTTTGGCCTTCGGCTGGATTGAGAGCCGCGAGGCAAATGGCGTGAAGTAGCGGCTGGCCGTTATTGATGTGGCGGTCAGCGGCGAGAGAAACCGTGACGTCCTGATAGAGGAATGCAGGATCGTTGGATGGCGTTTCAAGGAGGCCGGACGAAGTAAAAATTTTCCACGGTCCGGGGCCCACGAAGCGTTCACGAGGGACGGAGGCAAAGGCATCCGCGAGGCGGCGATCGCTCTTGGGAATTCCCGCGCTTGCGGTGATGAAGTCCGCGAAAAATATTCTTTGAGCTTCGAATCGGTCCACGACGAGATCTCCCAGGTATCATTCTCCAGGACATCGTTCTTCCAGATGTGGGCGTTCACTTTTTCCAGAATTTGAAGACGGCGGCGTAGTCGAGGTCCTCCTTCGAAGAGCCTTTGACGGAACTGTAGGTTTCGCGGGCGGCTGCTGTGGCCGGAAGAGGGACGCCAATCTGGTTGCCAAGATCGAGCGCGAGGCTGAGGTCCTTGTGCATCAGGCGCAGCGGAAAACTGGGCGTGTAGTCGCCCTTCAACATAACGGGAGCCTTGACATCGAGGACACCGGAGCGGGCCATACTGGCTTGCATGACTTCGGTGAGTTTTTCGCCGGCGAAGCCAGCACCGGTGACAAGCGCGAGGGCTTCGGCGAAGGCGTCGACTTCGAGCGCGAGAAGCAGGTTCATGGCGAGCTTGATGGTTTGGCCGGCGCCGTTGGGGCCGAGATGGAAAATCTTTTTGCCCATGGCGGAAAGAACGGGGCGCGCTGCCTCGAGGTCGGCGGCTTCTCCACCGATCATGAAGAGGAGTTCGCCCTTTTCCGCGCCCCAGGTGCCGCCAGTGACAGGGGCATCGAGAAAACCGATGCCTCGAGCGGCCGAGGCTTGGGCGATTTTGCGCGCGAGAGCGGGCGAGACGCTGCTGGAGTCCATATACGTCGCGCCTTTCTTGAGGGAAGCGAAAGCGCCGCCGGATTTTGGATCGGAACCCCACAGAACTTCTTCGAGCGCCGGCGGATCGCTGACGATGGTGATGAGGATGTCGGCAGCTGCGGCGGCTTCTTTGGGAGAAGCGGCGAGACGCGCGCCTGCGGCAACGAGCGAGTCGGCGCGAGAGGCAGTCCGGTTCCACACGACGAGCGGGAACCCGGCTTTGAGAACGTTGTGACACATGGGACGGCCCATGAGGCCGAGTCCAATGAAGCTGACAGTAGGTTGTGGCACGATTGCCTCCCGAAGATGCAGAAGATCAAAAAAGCAGACGAGTCGTTAGTTTAACGCACAGGCTTGGCTGGACGCACGATGGCCCGGCGAGAATATTTTCGGATGGCGACGAGCGGACAAGCAACTGAATCAGGCGGTTTTGGGCCGTTGGGTCATCGGAAGGAGTGCCGCGCCGCCGGAAGCGTGGGCTGCGCTGGCTTGCAAGGAGCGCTCCGATGAGGGGTCCACCGCGTCGGCTTGTGTAACGTGAAGCGAGGCGAGCTTCTCGAAGACTTCAATTTCTTCAAGGCGAACGATGCACTGGTAGGGAATTTCCCAGCGGAAATTTTTGGGCTGGCCATGCTGCTCGTAGTGCTGCTCGAGGAAGATGGAGCGGCCCGAATCACCAACGAACGTGCCGGAAGCAGGAAGGCAAATATCCCCAGCGCGATACTGGACTTCGACAGAGCGGCCAAGAAAAGCAGAGTAACGGGCCATATGTCGAGTCTCCTCAGGGGAAGTCCTAGGGTCAATAGTACGAAAGGACTTATGAGAAAAATTTTGTGGAAATTGTTCCAAATTGAAACTAGGCGGGCGGCTAACGAGACAGATCGGCGAGAACAGCTTCGGCGGCGCGGCGTCCACTGAGCATTGCGCCGTCGATAGAGGCGTTATCGCGGTGGTCGCCACAAAGATAGATACCGGGCCGGACGCGCACGGGTCGCTGCGCTGGTTCGAGGGCGCCAGGAAGTTGTTGTGGCTGCGCGTGCGGGATGCGATAGCCCTTCAAATGACGCCAGGAACTGGCGACAGTGCCAAACCAATTTTTCATTTGCGCGATGATGAAGCCGCCGAGCTGCTGGTCGGTAAGTTGCTGCGTGCCGAGGACGGTGACGGAGACCAGCGATTTTCCGGCGGGAGCGTAGGACGGAGCGATCTGGCTGATCACCGCGAAGTTGTTGACGGGGCCAGCTCCATCGCCGTTCAGCACGAGCATTGGATGGGGCACGGGCGGCTCGTCCGCAGAAAAGTAAAAACAGGTGACGCTGCGCGAGGCGGGTTCGGCCTCGCCGACGAGATGAGCGGCGCCTGGGCCATCGGCCGCCACAACGATTGCGCGAGCACGCAAAGATTCACCACCGGTAAGCGTGAGCTCATTTTCGTGAAGCGATTCGGCATGGGTGTTCAGGCGAATGGAGTCCGCGGGCAGGTGAGAGGCAAGCTGCGCGGGGATTGCTCCCATACCGCGGGCGGGAACGGCAATGTCGCCCTCGGAGAGCATCTTAAAAACGAATTCGAACATGCGGCTCGAGGATTTCAGTTCGCCATCAAGAAGAATGCCGCCAAAAAAAGGGCGAAAAAAGCGGTGAATGAATTCTTCGGAAAATCCGGCGGAAACGAGGGCGTCTCTGGTGGAACGTTCTGGGTGCTTGAAAATTTGATCGATTGAGGAAGCGCGAAGTCGCGAACGGAGACGCAGGATACGAAGCTTATCCAAAAACCCGCCAAAGTCGGAGCGCAGAGCCTCGCTCCATCCTCCTGGTGTGCGCCACGGATCGACTAACTTGTTCATGCGCCCGGCGAACCAGGAAAAAGCGCCGGGGGTAAATTTTTTCAGCTCGAGCGCATGGTAATCGAGTGTGCGTTGCGCTTCAGGATATGCGGTGAGCAGGACCTGGAAGCCGCGGTCGAGTAAAAATCCCTCAAATTCGTCGGTTCGAACGCGGCCACCGATTCCGTCTGAAGCTTCGACAATCTGAAAAGAAACTCCAGCGTCGGCTAGATGACGGCCGCAGGCGAGGCCAGCAAGCCCCGCACCGACAATCAATACATCCGGACTGGTGGTCATTCCGCGCGATTCTCCCGGCGACGCTGAACAGATGCAGCTACACGATGTTCCAGACAGATATGGGTGAAGTGAATATCGTGAGGCAAGTCGGCAGGCTGGCGCAAGCGATGGTTGGAGAGTTGCGCCTTACCGAGCGGAGTGCTCGTCCAAGGGTCCGGCCAGTGCGCTCGCGGATCATGTAGCTGTCGCTAGTTTTAGATAGTCTGGGCGGTCGGAAACCAGTTTGTGCCGAAACGCACTCTTGATTTGATTGTCTTGGAGAAGGAAAGCGCCTGGCATGCGCTGGATATCTCCCGCCGGCAGCAAGGCAAAATTGCCTTCCATCCAGGACAGCAGCATGCGATAGATGCTTTCGCTGTTCAGGTACTGGCCTAACTCGGCACGCGTAAGCCCGAAGACTTCATAGAGCTTTCCGTCAGGGTCGGCAAATCGTGGAAGATCGTCCAATTTGTAGGGAGCGAAAAATTTAGCCGCGCGCTCCTCGGTGCCGAGGTGTACAAAAGCGATGCGCGTGCCCTTGGCCTCAATTTGCGGGCGGAGACTAGCGAGCTCGGCGACCGCCTCGCGGCAGAACGTTCAACCAAAATGCCGCAAGAAGACGAGTAGCAGGGGATGTCCCGAGGCGAGTGCTTCAATGGTTTCGCCGGACGGCGAACGATAGGAGAGCAGAAGTTCAGAATCAACGCGCTTTGCCTGGAACATCGTGAGCTTCATCTTTACCGATTTCGGTCGGAGAGGCAAACGCTAGCGCACATAGTATGAAGGGATCTTCAGGAAACCACGATTCGGACCGAGAGGTCCCTAAGAGCAAGTCGGAACTGCTTTTTAGCGGCCCGGAGGCGTGAAACCACTTGGATTCGAACTGTAAATAATGACGCCCGCAAGCAAAAGGCTCAACACAATAACCACCACGATGCCTGAGATCTTTCGAAACATGCGGCGCCGCATCAAATAATCACGCGGAACAGCCGGTAAGCGATAACCCAAAAAAAACCGAGAATGATGGACCTTGGTGCTCATAAAAACTCCAGAAAATCGCAAGTCTCTAATGTGGGAGCTGTGCGGCGTTCAGGGAAGGGGAGGAGGGAGGCCCCGGGCTGGAGACTACAGTCCCTTTATTCAGCTCGCGACGATTCTAGCAAAATTCTCATGTCCGGCAGAACGTTTCTTTGTGTGACGTAATGCAAGAACTTGGGGTCGCAGATAGAAATTCAGGCGAAATCAGTCAGTCACTCGCCATAGCGGCCGTTCGCTGTGCTGCGCGGGATTGCCTTGACATTTCCTGCTGACAAGCTATTTTGAGCGTTCGGATTTTGCGGGTGTATCTCGGAGGAAATACAGAAATGCAAAGAATAGGAAGGTTCATGGTGCTGGCCGCCTTGTGTGGCCTGGGAGTGTTGCCGGCGATCGGGCAGCAAAAGAAGGCATCCAAATCGTATGTGCTGAAAGCTGCGAGGCTATTCGATGGCAAGAGCAATACGCTGGTCAAGCCCGGAGTCGTGGTGGTCACCGACGGCAAGATCGCGGGGACTGGATCGAGCGCGAGCCTACCCACGGAGGCAGAAGTGATTGATCTTGGCGACGCGACGCTGCTTCCGGGATTCATCGACGCGCACACGCACCTCACCATGACGTACAGCGAGGATTACGCGAGGGCTGCACTGGACGCCCTGAGAAAGCCAATTCCAGAAATGGCGTTGGACGCGAGCGTCAACGCTCGGACTACGTTGATGGCAGGATTTACGACGGTGCGCGATGTCGGCTCCGCGGAGTATCTGGACGCCGGCCTGCGTAATGCAATTAATCGCGGGGTCGTTCCTGGTC
>QHYO01000787.1 GCA_003224135.1 Acidobacteriota bacterium
CCCGCGGCGGGCGATGCCGGATTGGCAGTGGGAGCGGCGCAGTTCGTCTGGCATCAGCTGCTGGGAAATCCGCGCGAATTCGTGATGGAACACGCGTACTGGGGACCGGAATTTTCACGCGCAGAGATTCGCGCTGTTGTTCGGGCGTCGCGCTTTTCTGAAAGCGGCTGCACGGTCGACGAACTGCCGGAGGAAGAATTGTTGCGAAAAACCGCGGCCATGATTGCCGACGGAAAAATTCTCGGCTGGTTTCAGGGCCGCGCTGAATGGGGACCACGAGCGCTTGGCAACCGCAGCATAGTGGCCGATGCACGCCGTCCGGAGATGAAGGAAATACTCAATCGCCGCATTAAACATCGCGAAATCTTCCGCCCGTTCGCACCTTCCATTCTCGCGGAGAAGACGTCTGAATGGTTTGAGCAAGCTCATCCGTCGCCGTTCATGACCATGGCTTACGCCGTGAAGCCTGAGATGCGCGATAAAATTCCCGCTCCGACGCACGTGGACGGCACCGGCCGCTTGCAAACAGTCACAGCGACAGCGAATCCGCGCTACTGGAAGCTAATCCGGGCCTTTGAAGCGCAAACGGGCGTGCCGGTGGTGCTCAATACTTCCTTCAACGACAACGAGCCGATCGTCTGCAAACCGCAGGAAGCCATCGACTGCTTCGAGCGCACCCACATGGATGCTCTCGTCCTCGGCGATTTTCTGATTACGCGCGGGTGAGCGAAAACAGCAGCTGGTGGAGAAGCAAAATCTGGCGCCGTAGACCGGATAAATCGCGCTGCCGGGGATGCGACCGATCAAGTCAATTTGAACTGCACGCGTTTTGCTTGCTTGCGTTTGTGACTCCACCGGTCGATCAGCCAGCCAACCAGGTAATACCAGGCGAAGATGAGTATCGGCATGGAAACCATGAAGGTCAGCACTTCATCGATCCCGAGATTGCTCAAGCCAATGACCATCGCCGCACCGGCAAGAAAAGCGGGAAGCGCGGAGACCACCAGTAATTTGTCCAACAAACCAGGCTGCACCCACTGGTACGACAGCTCCCATTGCACACAGTTTTCCTTTTTGTCCTGACATGGGCTTGCAGGCTTGGGGTTCTTGTTCAAAGGGTCCGAGTCCAAACGCAGAGACGACCACCAGTAATATTTGGTCGGAGCTCCTTCCTCATGGTGGTTCACATCCATTGACCGGTAGCTGACGGCCGCGAAAAGGATGAGGCCGGCGATCGGCAGAATCAAGCTCCAGCGCGTGCGCATACCTAATGAGACACCACTATTGTCGGCTATGTTTCGTAAACTTCGCGAGATCACACCGAATGTTTTACGGCCAATTCATGCGGCGTAAACTCCAATACAAGCCTCGATTGCAACTGTGAGAGCACTCGAAACAGCCCGTGGCGGTCAGCGTGTGTACAATCGTGCGATGCGCGTTTTGCTGCTGAATCTATACTATCCACCGGATACTTCTGCGACTGCCAAGATGGCAGAAACAGTGGCAAACGCGCTCGCGCGAGAAAATGAAGTGACGATTTTTTGCGGCCGACCATCATACGATCCAACTGAGCACCGTCCGTGGCGGCTTTTCCAAACGGAAAAGAAAAACGGTGTGCGCATCGTGCGCGTCGGTTCCACGGATTTTCCTCGCTTCAACATGAAGAAGCGTGTGCTGAACTATCTGACGTACACCGCACTTGTGATTCCCCGGGCGCTCTTCACGCGCTGCGACGCGATTCTAGCCATGACCGATCCTCCTTTCGAAGGAATCCTTGGCGCCTTCGTCGCAATGCTCAAGCGCAAGCCGTATTTCTACAACATCCGGGATATGTATCCGGACATGGCAGTGGGTGGAGCCATCGTCGCGCCAGGATTGCTCTCGCGCGTCTGGGAAAAACTGCACCGCTGGGCGCTGCGCCGGGCAACTCGCGTGATCGTACTTGGCGAAGACATGCGCAACCGCATTCTTGGCAAAGGCGTCCACGACCATCGAATTGAGATTGTCCGCGACGGCGCGGAAATTCTTCCCTCTGGTGCGCCGCGGCCGCAATTTGATTCTGAGGTGATCCGGCAAATTCGTGAAGGATTCCGTTTCGTGGTTCTGCACGCCGGGAATATCGGCTTTTACGGAGCGTGGGAGACTTTGGTCACCGCGGCAAAGCAACTCTCGGGCGACGGTATCGGTTTTGTCTTCGTAGGTGAGGGCGCGCAACGCGCGCAACTTGAATCCTTAGCGGCCGGAGTCTCTAACATTCGTTTTCTGCCATTTTTTCCGGGCAGCAAAATTCCTTCGGTGCTTGCGGCTGCGGACGCTCACTTGATCACCATCAAGCGCGGCCTCGAAGGCGTGGTCGTTCCGAGCAAAATGTACGGCATACTGGCGGCGGGCAAAGCAATCGTTGCAGCAGCGCCAAACGAGGCGGACGCCGTGGTGCTCGGCGAAAGATCGGGATTCAGCGTTGCCGCGGACCCGGATCGTCCGCACGACCTGGCAACCGTCGTCCGCCGGCTTGGCGCCGATCCGGCGCGAGTGGCGCAGATGGGCCGAGCGGCGCTGGCCGCGGCGCCCGCCTATGATAGAGTCAAAGAGCTCGAAAAATTTGTGCAAATCGTCAGTCGCTCCCGCTCGCGCTGACAGAAAATAGGACGGAAACGCGTGAATCCAGCGGAAACTTTCTGGACGGGAAAGCGAGTTCTGGTTACTGGCGGCGCTTCGTTTATCGGTTCGACGCTTACCGATCAATTGCTCGCGCGCGGCGCAAAAGTGCGGATCGTGGACGACCTCACGAGCGGTCACCTGGATAATTTGCGCGAACCACTCGCAAAGGGAGCAGTCGATTTCATTCAGGCCGATCTCCGAGAGCCCGGCGTCACGCGTGCCGCGATGAATGGCGTGGACACGGTGTTTCATCTTGCCGCGGATCACGGTGGACGGGGCTACGTTGATCTTCATCAGGCCGGGCCGGCATCCAATTTTTTTCTGGACGGACTTGTTTTTTCCGAAGCCCTTCGCGCGAAAACCAAGAAAGTCGTCTTCGCCTCTTCCGGCTGCGTCTATCCCAATTTTCTTCAATCCGATGTCAACAAGGCATTGTACCTCACCGAAGATCTGACGAATGGTCCGAACGACGCCGACAACACCTACGGCTGGGCAAAGTTGATGGCCGAGTTCACGCTGAAGGCATATCACAAGGAGCACGGACTTGGCGCGGCTTCGTGCCGGTACTTCACGGTATACGGCCCGCGCGGCGTGGAAAATCATGCCGTCATCGCGATGATTGCTCGCGCGTTCATCGCGCAAACTCCATTTGAAGTGTGGGGTGACGGCACGCAGATCCGCAATTGGACCTACATTGATGACATTGTCGAGGGCACGATTCTCGCCGGCGAAAGAATCGACGACGGCACCGCCGTGAATCTCGGCACCATGGAACGTATCCGGGTGATCGACGCAGTGCACATGGTTTGCGAACACACAGGCCACAAGGCGGAAATCAAGCTGCGCAAGGACATGCCAACCGGACCGCTCAACCGGGTGGCCGACAACGCGCTCGCCAAGAAAATGCTCAAGTGGGAACCGAAAGTCGCGTTCAAGGACGGCTTAAAGCGCACCATCGATTGGTATTTCCAAACGAAAGATCGCGAAGAGGTGAAGCGCATCTTCGCACGAATGCTCACGGAACGTTGAAGGGATAAGAGGCAGGATCCGGCTCGCGGCCCTGTCTTTCCTTATCTCATCTCCTCGGCGCTGACTACCGCTCGATAAGCTAAGTCCCCGGTGCGCCGATTTCCGGTTCGGTGATCTTCATACCTTTTCTGCTGTATTAACATTTGGTTGACAGCTTATTTATGTTGGACGCTGACGTCACTTTTGTCACTTTTTTCTGGCCTGGTGACTTTTTCCGCGCTATGGTAATGGCGCTGCGTGGGGCAGCGTGTTGACCCGCCCAGGGGCCGACGAGGTGTCTTTGACTTGGGAGCCGGATCCCAAAATCCGGCAGTGAGTCGCGTGCATCGCCGGTAGGAGCCGCACAGGCCGGATCCGTAACTCTGAAATCTGAGGACGAATGGCCGCAGGCCTTTTCGCGTTTTTCATCGCTCTATTTGCGTCTCTATTTCTTACAGTTCCGGTTCGCGCTTTGGCGCTTCGCGTCGGCATGGTCGATCTTCCCGGGCCCCGCAAGGTTCATTTACAACCTATTCCTCTGCTCGGTGGTTTGGCGATGTACGCTGGAGTCGTTCTCGGCGTGTTATTTCTCTTTAACGGCCCCGCGCGCGAGCAAATTGAAGGCATTCTCGCCGGAGCCACGCTGATCGCCGCGGTGGGAATCCTGGATGACCGCGGA
>QHYO01000790.1 GCA_003224135.1 Acidobacteriota bacterium
ATAGACACCTCAGAAAACCTTTCCTGCGTTCATCAGCAGGTGTTCAAGAATTGGCCCGAGACTGAGAGCCGGGAAGAAGGTAAGAGCGCCTACGATCAAGATCGTCGAAACCAGCAAACCCGCGAACAGCCCACCCGTAACGGGGAACGTGCCGGCGGAATCCGGAACGATTTTCTTTTTGACGAGACTTCCGGCAATGGCGAGCACCGGAATAATCATGAAGAAGCGGCCGAGGAGTTGTGCGACCGCTGTCGTGGTGTTGTACCACATGGTGTTTGCGCTAATCCCGCCAAATGCCGAGCCATTGTTTCCGGTCGACGAAACGTAGGCGTACAGCACCTGCGATAATCCGTGAGGCCCGGGGTTGGTTATCCCCGCAGTGCCGTAAGGCTTCACAACCGAAACAGCCGAAAAAATAAGGATTGTGAACGTCAAAACAAGAACTGCAAGCATCGCCATCTTGACGTCGTACGATTCGATTTTCTTGCCGAGGTACTCAGGCGTTCGACCTACCATTAACCCTGCAATGAACACAGCGAGCACGACGAAAACGAATATTCCGTAGAGGCCCGCGCCAACTCCGCCGAAAACAACCTCGCCTAGCATGATGTTGATCAATGGCACCATTCCACCCAGCGGGGTGTAAGAGTCGTGCATGCCGTTTACGGCGCCGCAGCTGGCATCGGTCGTCACCGTCGCAAAGAGAGTCGAGTTCGCGATGCCGAAACGGACTTCTTTGCCTTCCATATTTCCGCCGGATTGCAGGGCGGTTGCATGCTGGTCGGTGCCGGCAAGGAGTGGGTTGCCCTTGGCCTCCGCCCAATAAGCCGTCGACACACCGGCAAAAAACAAGAACGCCATAGCCGCCCAGACTGCCCAACCGTGGCGCTGCGAGCCGGTCATCCGGCCGAGTGTGTAGGTCAGCCCGGACGGAATCGCGAAGATCAGTACCATCTCGAAGAAGTTCGAGAGCGGAGTGGGGTTTTCGAAAGGATGCGCACTGTTGGCATTGAAAAATCCACCGCCGTTCGTGCCGAATTCCTTGATCACTTCTTGGGACGCAACGGGCCCTTGCGCGATCACCTGCTGCGTGACGGTTTGCGTCGTGGTCTTGCCATCTGGACCTGTGACCTGCGCCGTGTACGGCTGAATAAGATCGACCGTGGTATAGGACTTGAAATTCTGCACGACTCCTTCGGACACGAGGATCAGCGAACCCACCAGGCATACGGGCAGTAGCAACCACAGAAGGCACCGTGTCGTATCCACCCAGAAATTTCCAAGCTTGTCGGTTTCCTTTCGGGCGATGCCGCGGATGACGACGATCGCGAGCACGATACCAACGGCGGCGGAGGCGAAGTTGTGATACGCCAGTCCCGCCATCTGGGTGAGATAGCTCATCGTGGACTCGCCGGAGTAGACCTGCCAGTTGGTGTTCGTCGTGAACGACGCCGCCGTACCGAAGGCCAACCCTGGTTCAACGTTAGGGAATTTCTGCGGATTGAATGGCAGCCATTTCTGTGTGCGTTCAATGAGATAGAGCAGAGCCATCGAAACGCCGCTGAACAGAAGCATGGCCACGGCATATTCCGTCCAACGCATCTCACGCTTTTCGTCGACGCCAGTCAGTCGATACACGAGTTTCTCGATTGGCCTGAGAATGCGATCGAGAAATGTCTTTTCCCGGTTGAATACTCGCGCCATGAAAACCCCGAGTGGCTTCGTTACCAGGAAAATCACAAAGAGATACAATCCGATCTGAAACCAGCCGTTCGCAGTCATTGGCTAAAACTCCTCCGCTTTCAACAGGGCGTAGAGCAAATACCCAAAGAGAAGCGCGCAAATCACAAGCAGTGCCGTATCTCCGGCAGTCATAGCCGCACTCCTTACTTCAGCCGTTCGCAGCCGCGAACATAGAAAATTCCGACTGCGAAAAACAATGCAGTCGCAGCGATGAAAATCATGTCTAGCATCATGGTTTTTTCTTCCTCCACTCGTGCCATTCAATGCTCGGCAGTGTCCCGTTTCCGTGTCACGATCAAAAGTGCGAATCGAACGTCACGATGACTCCCAAGATCAAGAGATTTTGAGTTGGCGTCAGTCCAACGATTCCCGGCGCGACTTCACCGCCACGGAAGAAGCCTCCAGCGCGGCCGCGGGAATCATCGATCCGGTGCTCCAG
>QHYO01000148.1 GCA_003224135.1 Acidobacteriota bacterium
TGTTCGCAACCTCGGGCTCTCCAACGGCGAGCGTTCCGTCCTCCTCGCGGTATTTCGGCAGCCTGGCGCCAACATGATTGACACTGTGGACCGCATCAAAGCGATCCTTCCACAACTTCGCGCCTCTATATCTCCTTCCCTGCATCTCAACGTGGCCATCGACCGCACTACCACGATTCGCGCCTCGATTCACGATGTCGAACGCACTCTCATCATCTCTATCACCCTCGTTATCCTCGTCGTCTTCGTTTTTCTCCGCAATGTTTGGGCCACCATTATTCCCAGCATCGCCGTTCCGCTCTCGCTCGTTGGCACCTTCGGCGTGATGTATCTCTTCGGCTATAGCTTGGACAATCTCTCTCTCATGGCCCTGACCATCTCCACCGGCTTCGTGGTGGACGACGCGATCGTCGTCATCGAAAACATTGCCCGCCACATGGAAGGCGGCATGAAGCCATTCGCCGCAACCATGCTCGGCGCCAAGGAAATCGGCTTCACTGTTCTCTCCATGAGCGCTTCGCTGATCGCCGTTTTCATTCCCCTCCTCATGTTCCCCGGCATCGTCGGCCGCCTTTTCCGCGAGTTCGCTGTGACACTGAGCGTCGCCATCGGCGTTTCTCTCTTTGTGTCTCTCACCGCAACTCCCATGCTCTGCGCTCATTTTCTGCGTATTGATCGGGGCGGGCATGGCCGCGCTTATCGTCTCGCGGAAAGCATTTTCAAAGGGCTGGTTCACGTATACGATCGCTGCCTCCGCGTCGTTCTTCGCTATCAATTTGTCGTACTTCTGATCACCATCGGTACCGTCATTCTTACCGGCTATCTCTACTACGCAGTGCCCAAGGGATTCTTCCCCCAGCAGGATACCGGCCGCGTCAACGGCTACATTCAGGGCGACCAGGATATTTCCTTCGTGGCTATGTCCGAAAAGCTCAAACAATTCAATGAAATCGTGATGAAAGATCCTGCCGTGGACACCGTCACCGCCTTTACCGGTGGTGGCAATGGCACGAGTACCTCGCGCATGTTCGCGCAGCTCAAGCCGCTGGCGGAACGCAAAGTAAGTTCTGATCAGGTGATCGCGCGCCTCCGCGGGAAAACTTCCAAGATTCCCGGCGCCACTCTCTTTATGCAGTCGGTACAGGACCTCACCATCGGCGGACGTTTCGGCGGCGCGCAGTATCAATACACGTTGCAGGCGGAAAATCTCTCAGACCTCAACCACTGGGCACCCATTCTGATGGATCGCCTAAAGACGCTTCCAGGCATCTACGATGTCAACACCGACCAGCAGGTCCGGGGACTCGAAAGCTCGCTGGTCGTCGATCGAGACGCCGCGTCGCGTCTCGGTGTCAATATGACGGACATCGACAACACGCTCGGCGACGCTTTCGGCCAGCGGCAGGTCTCAAACATTTATAAAGGACTAAATCAGTACCACGTTGTGCTGGAAGTCTCCGACAAGTACACACAAGGTCCTGAAGGTCTCCGTCACATCTACGTTCCCTCGAACACCGGCGCGCTGATTCCGCTCAGCTCTTTCGCTCACTACGAACCTTCAAATACCTCGCTCTCTGTCAATCACCAGGGTCTCTATCCGTCCATCACTCTGTCCTTCAACCTCGGTCAAGGCCTCGCCCTCGGCGACGCCGTCGTGAAAATTCAGCAGCTCCAGCAGCAATTGGGCATGCCTCCCACCGTTCACGGAGGCTTTCAGGGCACTGCCCAGGCTTTTCAGGACTCGCAGTCCTCCATGCTCGTCCTGATCATCACTACTTTGCCTTCTGCCGGTGTCGGCGCTCTCCTCGCTCTCATGCTGACGAAAACCGAACTTTCCATGATTGCCCTCATCGGCATCATTCTCTTGATCGGCATCGTCAAGAAAAATGCCATCTTGATGATCGATTTCGCTGTGCAAGCCGAAATGCAGCAGGGAATGTCCCCCGAAGATGCCATCTATCAGGCCTGCCTCCTGCGCTTCCGCCCGATTCTAATGACCACCATGGCCGCCCTCCTCGGAGCGCTCCCGCTCGCTCTTGGCACAGGTGTCGGCTCCGAACTGCGCCGCCCCCTCGGCATCGCTATTGTCGGAGGCCTGATTCTCAGCCAACTCCTTACGCTCTTCACCACTCCGGTCGTCTATCTCTATCTCGATCGCTTCCAAACCCGCATTCGCCACGCCGTCGTGCCACGCTCTCCGCAACCCTCCCCCGCCCACTCCGACTAGCGCGCCAACGCCGTTTCTTTTTGCGGCTGCCTTCCGGGGCTGCCGTTTTTCCGACCTTTCTAATTCCTTCGGTGCGCCCTTCCGCTTTTTGTGGCGGACTGTCGCCGTCGAAGTCACACAACCCACCAGCCAACCGTCACAGCAGGAACTCTCGTCCTCAGTACACCCTTAGCCGAAGTTCGTCACTGAATGTGTAATTTGTATTTTTCGAGCACGATTTTCTACTGCAACCTGCTTTGTTTTCATTCTGGCCTTGCGGAAAACCTGATGTAGTGCAGACACATATTCCCATATGGGTATGTATTATCCTTCCATGGCTCGCGCCTCCACCACCTCCGACGCCTTCAACGCCGTCGCCGAACCCCGTCGTCGCGAAATTCTTTCCTTTCTGGCCTTTGACGAACGCCCGGTCGGCGACATCGTGGCTGCGCTCGGTCTTGAACAACCCTCTGTCTCGAAGCACCTGCGCGTTCTCCGCGACGTGGGCCTGGTTAAAGCTCGCCGTGACGGTCGCAACATGCTCTACCGCACAGAAGCCGCGGCCATACGGCCGCTACATGAATGGACCCGCACATTCGAACGGATTTGGAGTCACCAACTGCTTAGAATCAAGGAACGCGCGGAGAAGGACAGCCGCCCGTAAATTCACGGAA
>QHYO01000150.1 GCA_003224135.1 Acidobacteriota bacterium
TCCCGGATCAACGCAATCGGACGAAGTAGAAAACTAGAGCCCAAAAATCCAGTGATTCCCTGGGTGCGATGATTTGCAAATGCATCTATTCCCAGCTGTCGGTAGGAACGTCCGTAGAGCGGAGAGATTTCATCGAGCGGAAGGATGTAACCGCGCGGATGTTCGCTTCCTCGCTCCAAATCCAACACTTGTGAAGTTGTCCACGACGCGCAGTCATCGCAAACCGTTTTTGTCTTGTAAGACTCATCCGCCGCAAGCGCTACCGCCTTGGGCGTCAGGATTCCCGCAGCCTGATGATGCCCGTGACCGCCGTGGACGCCGCCCCAGCCGTTGATGATGATATGGGGAGAACTTGATCGCCCCAAATCTTTTCTGTTTCCTCGGGCGTTTTTGAAAAACCAAAATCCTTCGCGCTGGTGAAATAGAGTTTCACTCCATAGCCGCGTGTCGCGGCAAGCAATTCCTGCGTTCGAATCAATCCGAGTTGCGGCGCCTGTTCCGGACCCAGCGCGTTTTGCCCGCCTTCGCCCCGTGTCAATGAAAGCAGCGCCACATCTGCATGCTGTCCGCGCGCAAGATACGTGAGCACCGCGCCACTTTCGTCGTCCGGGTGCGCCGTAACATACAAAATCCGAGTGGTTACGCGCGCGCTGTCGATGGCTTCAATCGTTTCCGGGAGGCCGCGACCCGTCCCTGGCGCGGACGAAACCTGCGCGCGAGTTGAACCACAAGCCATCGACACGATGACGCTGAACAAATAGATTGCGCGGCGAATTCTCAAATGCTTCCTCCGGACTCGGCTCGTTTTGCTGAAGTCTTCTATTGCGACGTTCGAATCGGCTCAGACGTTCCAACCGTTGGCTGATTCTTCTCGAATGGCCATTGTTTCATCGTTTTGGTCCAAACCAAAAACGCCAGCACTCCCAAGAGAATCTCGAGCAGCCCCCATTTTCGCGCGGCTCCGGTATGCCAGAAGAGCCATGCCCAGCCAATCATGGTCAGCACTGCTGGTAACGGATACAGCCACATTTTGAAGGGAAGCCGTTCCGTTCCCAGTCGCTTTCGCAAGAGCATCACGCCGACCGCCTGCCCGATAAATTGCACGATCAACCGGACGGCCAGAATCCCGGCAATGGAAGTCTCCAAATCCAGCTTGATGCTGAAAAAAAATGCCAGAGCGCCAAGCGCGAGCAGCGAAAAGTGCGGAAAATGTTTTGTGGGATGCAGCCGGCCGAAAATTGGGAAAAAGTTCCCATCGAGCGCAGCCGAATATGGCACGCGCGAATAACCGAGCAACACGGAAAAGACCGAAGCCAGCGCAATCCACAGCACCATGCCTGTCGCAACGGATGCCGCGCCGTGTCCATAGAGCCGTTCCACAAAAGTGCTCACGATGAATTTCGAGTTCTGCGCTTCTCGCCATGGAATCACGCCCAGAATGCTGGTCTGCATGGCCAGGTAGAGAACCGCAATGCCGAGCACTGAGAGAAAAATCCCGCGTGGGATATTTTTTTCTGGGTCGCGGATTTCCCCGCCCAAGTGGCAGATGTTGTAGTACCCCCAATAGCTGTAAATCGTGCTCACCATGGCCGAGCCAAGTCCCGCGAACCACATCCAGGAAAACGAAAACGCTCCCGGCGGAAAATCGAAGGCAATTTTCGGGTCAAAATGACGCACCCCGCCCCAGATGAGCCACAACAGCGTTGCGATCACTCCAGCCCACAACAGCAAAGAAATTTTTCCGATGGTGGCGATACGCCGGTAAAGCAGGATCACCAGAAAAATGACCAGCCCGCCGGACACTGCCTTTGCCTCTAACGGTGAAAGCGGATGCAAATATCCGGCGTAGCGCGTGAAACCTATGGAAGCCGACGCCACCGAAAGCGGCGCCTGCACAAAAGTCTGCCACACAAACAGGAATGACATCAGGCGTCCCCAGCGCTGCGGCCCGTATGCCTCGCGCAGGAAAACATACGTGCCGCCGGCTTTCGGCATTGCCGCGCCCAGCTCCGACCAAACAAAGGCGTCGAGCGTCGCAAGCACTGCACCGGCAAGCCATGCCAGCAGCGCTTGCGGGCCGCCCATTTCGCGTATCACAATCCCGCTAACTACAAATGGACCGATCCCCACGATTTCAATCATGTTGAGCGCAACCGCTTCTTTCAGTCCCAGGCCGCGCTCCAACCCCGTATTTTCACCGGCTCCCATGGCGTCGCTGAGGATAGCAGTTGACCGCTTCGCGGTCACACCTCAATTGACCGCTCCGCGGTCACGGTTGAATCGTCGATCCTTTCCCGCCGACCTTTCCTGACCTTCTTCGTTACCTCTCGGACGAAAACCGGATCCGCTTTCCGCCGAACGCGTTACACTGGCGGTGAGTTCGGGCCGTACCACCTCTCCCCGAAGATCACCTCTCGTTGTTCTTCCTGCGTAAGTAAAGCGATTGCCCTGCTGCGCGTGAATCAGGATCACTGCCTTCCTGGACGATTCGTTCTTGTCGCCGACAGGAATTCCGTTTGGCCCGCGCCTGATTTGCCTGGTTCTGTTACTGCTGTTTCTATTCACCTGCTGCCTGTGGTTTTCTTCACGTGCACTTTTTGCGTCGAACTTT
>QHYO01000151.1 GCA_003224135.1 Acidobacteriota bacterium
GCAAGAGCTCAAGCATGGGCTGCGTAAGCGAGCGATTATGGATCAAATCCTCGGCCGTAACGCGCTGCCGTCCGAAGCGGCGAATCGAAAGACAGGGTCCATCCACCGAAAGCGGCGGAATAATTGCGTTTACGCGCGAGCCGTCTAGCAGACGGGCATCAACCATGGGCGATGATTCATCAATTCGACGCCCAATTGCGGACACAATCCGGTCAATAATCCCCATCAAATGGGCATCATCGCGAAATTGCACGCTCGTCGGTTCCAACATGCCTTTACGCTCGACGAAAACCCGCTTGTACGTATTGACCAAGATGTCGGTGACCGTGGGATCGGCGAGAAGTGGCTCGAGTGGTCCAAGCCCGATCATCTAGGACTTCCTGCACAAGGCGCTCACGCTCTTGCAGGTTCATCGGTGCCGATTCGCCGTGAACGATTCCCTCAAGAATCAAGCTAACTTCACGGCGAACTTCCTCGCGATTCACGTCGGTCAATTTGTCGAGATTCAACTTCTGAATCAGCTTCCGGTGAATGGCAGCCTTTACGGAGCCAAAGTCCGTGCGCGCGGTAGTTGTGACAATCGGCGACATTCTTTACCTCATTTCTTGCTCGGGAATGAGAACAAGCTTGACAGCGGGCTCTTCTTCTCGTCCACCGACGCGTCTATTCCAACCAGTTGGCCAGCAATCTGGCGATAGCGGTTGGTCAAAGTGTTGTTATGGTTCTCCATCAGAGGAGTGCCAAGATTCACGGCCTGGCTAGCTTTACGAAAATCGTTAGGAAGGCTCGCAAAAATCGGACGATTTATATCTTTTTGAATGCTCTTGAGAACCTCGTCATCACCTTTATGCCAGCGGTTGATGATGATGCGAGCTCGGTCTTGAGGAATTCCGAACCCCTTTAAAGCCAAAAGCCGGCGCTCCAAGGTCCAAAGCGAGGGGACGTTGGCCTCCGAGACAATCAATATCATTCGAGCACTTCGAAGGATTGCGGCCCATTCCCCCGAAAACTGCGATCCGATATCGAGCAGCACAACATCGAAGGAATTTTGCGCAACGTTGACAACCCGATCGAGCACATTGACATCGATCGATTGCCACTCTTCCGGTTGAGTTGTACCACCGAGAACTTCAAGCTTCGTCTTGTGCTTCGTCAGCAATCCAGCCAGGAAGTGGCTGTCCAACCGTTCGAGACCCTCGACGGCGTCGCGAATGCCAAATTTCGGATGTAGATCTAGCAGCAAATGTATATTTCCGAGCGGGCGGGCAAAGTCGAGCAGAACGGTCCGCTTCCGTGCGAAGGTAGTGAGCTGAACGCCGAGGTTCACGGCGACGGTTGTCGCACCAACGCCGCCCTTTGCGCCCATGACCACGATCAGCTTGTCTTGCGAAGGAAAATCCTTGGTAGTATGCAGATCTTCTCTGACACGAAGAAGTAAATCTTTCAACGATTCTGCCTGTACGGGCTTACCGAGAAAATCTTGGACGCCGCTACGCATCGCCTCAAGGAGCAAACTGGGTTGTGGGGGCACTGCCGCTGAACACGCGATCAACTTTACGGCCGGCTTTATGCGGCGAAGTTGGTTCGCAAACACGAAAAAGGGATCCGGGTCTCGGGCGAGGTCAAGGAATACGACGTCTGGCATATGATCAGCGGAGTCGGGTAAGCGATCGGTAGGCACGACCCACTGCAGCACGGACGCAACTAGACCGGTTTGTTCAAGCGCGGCGAGCAATTGTGCCG
>QHYO01000152.1:0-3244 GCA_003224135.1 Acidobacteriota bacterium
CGTGATTCCAGTTGGCTCCTATCTTCGCGGTTCGCTGCTCGAAAGCAAGCGGCCGGGACGCATCAAAGGAAAAGGGGAATTTCGCCTGCGGCTGGAGTCGCTGATCCTGCCTAACGGCTACACGGTTGACTTGCTTGCCGCGCCACGAAGCGCGGATACCGGCGGTAAGGAAACCACCGACCCTGAAGGAAAAGTTTCTGGCTCTGGTGGAAAAGGAAAAGACGTCGGAACCGTCGCGACTACTACAGTCACGGGTGCAGGAATCGGAGCGATTGCCGGTGGTGGTAAAGGTGCAGGCATCGGCGCCGGCATTGGAGGGCTCGCGGGATTGGGTGCTGTACTGCTCACGCGTGGCCCGGAAGCGGAACTCCCTCGGGGTACAACGCTCGATATCGTCATCGAGCGCGACCTGACGCTCGATTCCAGTTACGTGCAATTTTCAAACACCGGTCACGCACAACCGATTACTCCGCCCCCGGCTCGTCAACAATAAGAATTGTTGTGAACTAAATTTTCCGCTTACCTCGGCGCACCAGAGACTCTTGCGGTTTCGTTGGCTGCCTGGAAGCGCATGGGACTAAATTTTTCCCAAGCCACACTTGGCGTTTTCTCCGCGATAAACTCGCCAATCAATTTGGCTGTGATTGGCGTCAGCAGCACGCCACTGCGGAAGTGCCCGGTCGCAATCAGCAACCCCCCGACGTCCGTGGGGCCAATGATTGGTAAATGATCGGGCGAGTCGGGCCGCAGACCGGCCCAGCTATCTTCGACGCGCGCTCGCGCAAGAATCGGTGCGAGTTCAATCGCCGCATCCAGGTTCGCGTGGATACCGCTGGCAGTCACCGTTTTGTCGAAACCTGCATTTTCTACGGTCGCGCCGCACAGGATTCTTCCATCATTCCGTGGTACTACGTAAATCCGCTCTGACCACAGCACACGCTGGATTCGCGCACTATCGCAGCGCAGCGAAACCATCTGTCCCTTTACTGGCCGCACCGGCGCATATTTTTGCGCGCCGGCGATCTGAGCAGAGAAAGATCCCGCCGCCACAATCGTGTATTTCGCGGATATCTGTTCTCCGCGAACGACTGCGCCGCGACACTCCGAGCCTTCCCGCCATATTGCTTCGACCGCTTTGCCGGCGTGAATCTCCACGCCACCCCGGTTTGCCGCTTCGATTAGCGCGCTCGCCAGCAGACGGTTGTCAACCGACGCTTCGTCGGGACGAAGAACTGCCGCCTCTGTCTCTTCGCTTAAGTCGGGCTCCAGGTCACGTGCTTCTTGCGCAGAGATAGCTTCCGCTTTCAATCCCAGCCCGCGATGCAGCGCCACGATGGTGTTTAATTCTTCGCGCGCATGCCGCGAGAAGAGCGCTTCAACCGTACCGTTCGTTCGATATCCAGTTTGAATCCCGCTCAGTTCTTCCACCAGCTCGATGAATTCGGGATACATCGCCAGGCTCGCCTTTCCAAACGGCACCATCGAAATCATCCCCGGATTTTCCGGTGCGGGAGAGAGAATTCCAGCGCTGGCCCACGAAGCTTCGCGACCTGGGTCTTGCGTGTCGAAGAGCGCGACGCGCAAGTCGTTGCGCGCCAATTCCAGGGCGATCGCGCTGCCAATCAAGCCGCCGCCGGCGATAATCGCGTCGTAGGATTTCATTCCTGCATTCTATCGCATTCGTCAACGCGAATGACTCCGGGTCGCTTGGCGCTCGAAATGCCCAAGAACGGCCAGCTGTTTTTCTTTAGTGTAGAGGAACGCCGAGCCACTCTGCATCCGGCAGCTACAGCGATTCTGCGAGCTCTTCAGAAAGCACCTGCGCCTTTTTCGCCAGGTTTTTCGCGCGCGTCCAGTCGCCGTCTTTTACCGCGGCTTTCGATTCTTCCAGGAAGGAATTTACTTTGGAGGCGAGATCCGTTTGCGTTGCACTGAGCTGGTGGCTCTTCGCGCTAGACAAGTTTCGCTGCGCAACAGCGATGCTTTCGTTCATCTGTTGCTGGGCGGCAGCAACTTCCTGCTCTGAGAGTTGCGGCGCAAGCAGTGGCGTCTCTGTTTTCGAAGTTCCGGTGGGCTCTTGCGTCGCTTGAACAGCTACTCTCGGCCTCGCCGGCTGCCGAATAACGACCAGTTTTGACGGCCGTGGCGCGAAATCCCACGACAAATCGGGAGCCGACTCATCGATCGGCGGCGGTTTATATCCCGGCGCAGGCGTCGGGGTGCGCGGCTTCACATGGATCGCCGTCGCCCATGGATACGCGCGAGGACGCCTCTCGGCACATCCTTCAGTGAGCAGTGCAAGGAGGACAAACGCAGCAATCATCGCGGCCTGCTGCCTGCGATTCAACATTTCGGAACGACCTCTCGACAATCGTTTGATGCGTCTCATGCTGCAAGCGGCAATTCGATCCGGAACGTCGTGCCGCGCCCCGCTTCCGATTGAAAGTCAATCGAACCATTGTGTAACTGAACGATGCGGAATGTCGTCGCCAACCCGATTCCGCTGCCGCCGGGACGCGTCGTGAAAAACAGTTGAAAAATCTTTTGCTGGTTTTCGGTGGGAATTCCTTTTCCGGTATCCGAAACGCTGATCTCCGCCATCTCCCCGCGGCGTCCCAGTTCCACGCGAAGTTCGCCGCCCGAGGTCATGGCCTCCGCCGCGTTCAGCACCAGATTCAGCACCGCCTGCTTCAGCAGATCCCGGTCGGCCCACACTTCCGGTATGCCGTTGCCTAGCAATTCTTCTACTTCCACGCCTGCTTTCTGCAGTTGCGGATGCGCCACGCGCATCACCTCGCGCAACAGTTCCGCAAGATCGGTTGCTTCGAGCTTCAGCTCCACAGGCCGCGTAAAATCCAGAAAGCGTTTGACTACCGCATCCAGGCGATCAATTTCCTTGTCTAACACCTGCACTGCCTGTTGTGCCCCGGCATCCTGTTCGGATGGCAACGATTCCTTCAGGTTTTCAAGCCACAGCCTCATCGAATTTAGCGGGTTCTTTACCTCGTGCGCGACGCCGGCGGTGATGCGGCCCAACGCCGCAAGCCGTTCGCTCACTTGCAACTGCGTATTGATGCTCTCCAGCGAATCGAGATCTCGCAGGGTGACGAGTGCGCCCATCTGCTCGCCGTCCTCCTGAATCGCTTGCACGCTCACCCCAACGCGCCGTACTCCCCCCGCCGTTTTTAGCTCCGTTTCTGCCGCGGTCTCACGGAACGCATCTCCCTCCAGATGCAACGCCTGC
>QHYO01000152.1:3274-4778 GCA_003224135.1 Acidobacteriota bacterium
AATTTTTCCGCCGCGGGACTCACCATCACCGCGCGTGCATCGCGCGTGAATAGAAGCAGGCCATCCTCCAACCCCGCCATTACCGAATTCAAGTTTTCTCGCATCGTGCTGAAGATTTCATGCACTCCGCGCAACTGCTGGCCTACTTGCGAAATCTTCCGGCTAACCAAGCCGAGTTCATCGGCACCACCGCCAAAGCTGCCAAATCCGGAGAACACCGCGAAGCTTTTGCTTTCCGCGGGAGGCGTGTCGTATTGACCGGCGGATATTCGGTCCAGTTGTGCCGAGATGTCGCGCAGAGGCGCGAGCGTCGCTCCACTCACCACCATCGCGAGTCCTGTCGACACCAGCAACGCGACCAGCGCGATCGCTCCCGAGGTACGCAAACTGGAAGAATTGGCATCCCGCAGCAACGGAATCGATATTCCGATACGCACCTCGCCGAAGGGCGCACCCGCCATGGTGAACGCATAGGAAGTGTCGAAGACCCGCTGTGGCCCGTACAGAAGTTTCATCTGACGAACAAAATTGCTGCGGTCAATTTGCGCGAACGGCGGCCGCGTCTGGGCAATTGTGCCGACCAAGCTTTGGTCGCTCGAAATCAGCACCCGGCCTTCATGGTCTACGATCGAAACGTCATAGATCCACGGATTCGATCCCAGTGGTGACTGCAAAGCGGCCATCAGACCGTCGCTGGTTTGAAACGCACGCTTCACGTAAGCGTGACGATCTTCCGGGCTGTTCGAATTTGGTCGTTCGCCGGCTTCTTTAGCATCTTCAAGCGCGTGTTTCGCCTGTTCGAACATCTGCTGTGCCAGTTCGTTTGCTCGCGTATTCGTATCGTGAATTACCTGGCTTGTAAGCCGCGCCACGAAGATCGCTGACAACACCACGACCACCAGAAACACCAATCCCGTCATCACCAGGGTCAGCTTGGTACGAAGCCCGAGCTGCATCGTCGCGGTTTACTCCCCTTCGGCTCGCTCGCCGCCGTACTCCTTCAGTTTGTTGTGAAGCGTCTTCAGGCTAATTCCCAGCAATTCCGCGGCGCGCGTCTTGTTGTTGCCTGTTGCAGACAGCGTTTGCAGGATCAACTCCCGCTCCATCGCGTCTACGGTTGTTCCAATAGGGAATTTGATCGCCCCCAGATCGCTTGGACTCTTTGTGGCGGACTTCCCGAATTCGCCCGGCAGGCACGCGCGCGTAATCAGGTCCTTCTCGCACATGATTGTCGAGCGCTCCAGCACGTTTCGTAATTCACGGATGTTGCCCGGCCAGGTGTGGCTCATGAATATATCCATCACCTCCGCTCCAACACCCTTTACGCTCTTGCTGTGTTTTACGTTGATGTCTCGCAGGATATACTCCGTAAGTAAAGGAATATCTTCTTTGTGTTCGCGAAGCGGCGGCAAGTGAATGTGAAAGACGTTCAGGCGAAAATAAAGATCTTGCCGCAAGTGTGCGCTTGAAACTGCCTGCTCGGGATCCTTGTTTGTTGCAGCGA
>QHYO01000153.1 GCA_003224135.1 Acidobacteriota bacterium
TACTTTTCGATCTTCGAGTACGCGCAAAAGCTTTGCCTGAGTTGGCGCCGGCATCTCCCCGATTTCATCCAGCAACAGTGTGCCGCCGTCCGCCAGTTCGAAGCAGCCGATACGGCGCTCCGCAGCTCCCGTGAACGCGCCCCGTTCGTGCCCGAAGATTTCGCTCTCCATCAACGACTCCGGAATTGCCGAACAATTGATCGCCACAAATGGC
>QHYO01000154.1 GCA_003224135.1 Acidobacteriota bacterium
CCAAGGTTGCAGAACAGCGAGCAACAAAGCAAGATAACCAAAACCGATCATATGGACGTGCGTGTCTATCTTGGTATTGTGATTTTCAAGTAAGGATCCAACGTCCTGAAAGTGCGCTACCACTGAGGCACCGTCGCCAGCAAATGCGGCGCCGGCCCCAGCCCCGAGTCCCGCTCCCACGCGGGTAGCGTTCTGATGCAGCACGAATACGGCAAAAATATCGCCAAAGATCATGCCGACGAGAATCAGGCCGATCCCGCCAAGGACCAGCAAACGCCTGGCACTCAAACGCGAAAAATGCGCACCGCTGCTGGGCAGCAATGAATCGATCGTGGAATGCATGAGTCCCGTATGTTACCGGATTTTGGCGATGGCCCGAGACTTGCCGTAAAGAGCGGAGCGGCCTCAGGTCACACCAACTAGAAACTAAACTTCAACGCCAGCTGAATCTGCCGCGGGTTGAACAACGCGCGCGGCGGGCGTACCTCGCGCGGTGGATCTATTTGTGGACGGCCAATAGTGCTGATCAGGGCAACCAGTTGGTTAGTCCGGAATAACGGCAGTGACTTCGATCTCGACGCGCGCAGCATCCTCGATCAGGCTGCTGACTTGCACCGCGGTCATGGCCGGATAGTGACCTCCGAAGATCTCACGGTAGACGATGCCAAGCTGCTTGTACGAGTCGACGTACTCTTTTTTGTCGAGCACGTACCAATTCATTCGCACGATATTTTCAGGTTTCGCGTTTGCTTCCGACAGCACCTCGACGATATTCCGTAAGATCTGCCGGACTTGTCCCACGAAATCCCGAGAAACCATTTTTCCTTGTGCGTCCCAACCGATCATTCCGCTGATAAAAATAGTGCGTCCGTTAGCGACCACTCCGTTCGAATAGCCCTTCGGCCGTGGCCAATGCGCCGGATGCAGACATTTCATGTTTTGTTCTTCCCCCGCGTAGCCGTGACGGTTGCTGATTTATCCGAAACTCGAAATGCCAGTAGTCGTGCGCGTACTTCGTCCGGAATCGGGAGACTTTGGGTCACACGCCGGTCGATCCAGACAAGGACCACCTTGCCGCGTACGCGATCGGCGCCATCCGGCCCTTGCAGCAGGATGTCCAGACTCACGGAACTGGTGCCGATCTCCCGCACTGAAAGGCTTGCTGACAATACCTCGCTGAAGCGGGTGGGAGCAACGAAATCAGCCTCAAGATGGACGGTCGGAAGTCCCCAGCTCCGGGTGGTGACAATTTCCGTGAAAGAAAACTGCAACGCCTCGCGATGCCAGTCTTCCACCAGATTGTTAAACATCTCAAAGTATCGGGGATAGAAAACGATGCCCGCTGGATCGCAATCTCCAAAACGGACCAGGACCTGCCTTCGAAATGGTCCGGTCTGCGGACGGGCTACTTCATCCACGGCTCTGCTCGCTTTCGTGAAAAGCTTTGATAACGCCGCGCGCGATGATCAGTTGCTGAACCTCAGTCGCGCCTTCGTAGATACGGAGCGGGCGGATTTCGCGATAAAGGCGCTCGACAACCGACCCGCTTACGACGC
This sequence comes from Acidobacteriota bacterium, assembly GCA_003224135.1. Classification (GTDB taxonomy): domain Bacteria; phylum Acidobacteriota; class Terriglobia; order Acidiferrales; family UBA7541; genus Acidiferrum. The sequence continues at coordinate 1,557 of QHYO01000154.1, forward strand.
CCAGTGCTCCGAAGATCTGGACGGAGGCGTCAATGATGCGCTGCGCGCTCTCCGTGGCAGTCATCTTGGCCATAGCGGCTTCGACCGTAACCGTATGCCCCCGATCGCGGAGCCAAGCTGCACGATACGTTAGCAGCGCCGCGGCATCGATGTCGGTGGCCATGGCGGCGAGCTTGGCTTGCGTCAATTGAAAGTCAGCGAGAGCCTGGCCGAACATCTTCCGCGAAGTCGCACGGCGCAGACTTTCTTCCATTGCTCGGCGGGCAAAACCTACGGCAGCGGCGGCGACGGAAGTGCGGAAAACATCGAGCGTAGCCATGGCCACTTTGAACCCACGCCCAGCCTCTCCGAGACGTTGGTTGCAGGGGACGCGGCATTTCTTGAAGACCAGACGTGCCAGAGGATGTGGAGCGATCACTTCTACGCGTTCCGCAACTTCAAAGCCCGGAGTTCCGGATTCGACAACGAACGCGCTGACCCCACGAGATCCTTCGCCTTCGCCCGTGCGGGCAAAAACAACGTAGACGTCTGCGATGCCACCGTTAGAGATCCAGGTCTTGTCGCCGCTTAAGACATAGGAGTCGCCGTCACGTCGCGCTTCGCACTGCATTGCCGCGACGTCCGATCCAGCATTCAATTCGGACAAGGCGAACGCAGCGATGGCCTCGCCCTTGGCGACGGCCGGCAAATACTTTTTCTTCTGATCGAGAGTTCCAAAAAGTGAGATGGCACCAGATCCGAGGCCCTGCATGGCAAATGCAAAGTCCGCGAGCCCTGAATGCCGCGCAAGGGTTTCACGGATGAGGCAAATCGCTCGCGTGTCAATCGTGTCCGACGATCCGCCGAACGCCGTGCCTCCGACCGCGTACTTTAGCCACCCATCTGCGCCGAGCTGGCGCACAAATCGGCGGCATGCTTTGTCAACTCCATCTCCAGTTTCTTCCACCAGAAGACCGACGGCCCAGCGGTCCAGTTCGATGGCCAGCGTTCTGTGATGGGCCTCAAAAAACGGCCAGTCCAGGTGACGACTGTCGTTCATCTTTAGTCTCCCTTGAACTCTGGCTTCCGTTTGTTGACGAATGCGTGGTAGGCACGGTGAAAATCGTTTGTCGCCATGCAGATCGCTTGCGCCTGTGCTTCTGCTTCAATGGCCTCGTCCACGCCCATGTTCCATTCCTGCTGCAACATTCTCTTGGTCATCGCATGCGCGAAACTAGGTCCGGAGGTCAACTCCGAAGCGAGTGCCATGGCTTCGGTCAAGAGCACTTCCGACGCGCAGAGCCGGTTCAGAAAACCCCAGCGCTCGGCTTCTTCACCACTTATGCTACGGCCCGTGAGGAGAAGTTCTGTTGCTCGTCCCTGGCCGATGATACGCGGCAGCAGTGCACAGGCGCCCATATCGCAACCGGCGAGTCCTACGCGAGTAAACAAAAATGCGATCTTGCTTCGTGGTGTTCCCAGGCGTACGTCCGAGGCCATCGCAAGGATGGCGCCCGCACCCGCGCAAACGCCATCAATCGCGGCGATGACCGGCTGAGGACAAGAACGCATGGCTTTGACAAGATCTCCAGTCAACCGAGTGAACGCCAACAAACCCGGCATGTCGAGCTTAGTAAGAGCCCCGATGATCTCCTGGACGTCTCCACCAGAGCAAAAATTACCTCCGGCGCCCGCCAGAATGATGGCCTTAATATCGGAAGCTTCGGACATCGCGCGAAACAGGTTACGCAGTTCGTTATATGAATCAAAGGTTAGAGAGTTCTTTCGCTCTGCGCGGTTCAGAGTGATGCGCGCAGTCTTGTCTGTTACCTCGTAGAGGAAATGCCTGCCTTGGTAGGCGGCGAGGAGAGTATGGTTAACGGGCAATTGGTGCGGTTGGCCGGGGAGATGCCGCATCATTTTCTCCTGCCGATCAGACCGAGCTTGTGTCTCGATTCTGGGGTGGTGACCGCGTTCAAATGCCCTTTGAGCTTGCCGAGCGTCCCCAACATCATTTGTTTGTCTTCCTGGCTCAATCCGCGCAACAGCTCAATGATCCACTCTTCATGACTTGCGGCGATTTCGCGAAAGCGCTTCAGTCCTGCAGCCGTCAGCTTGACGGTGATTGCACGGCGGTCACCACGGTCGAGGGCTCTCACGACCAAGCCTTCCCTCTCAAGCTGATCTGTTATTCCCGTCACGTTTCCGCGGGAGACCATCAGACGTTTCGACAATTCGTTCATGCGTAGACCAGCGGGATAACGCTCCAACTGTGCCATCAAATCGAACCGCGGCAAGGTGGTCGAAAATTCCTTGCGCAAGCTTCCGCGGACATGATTTTCGACTCGCACCGTACAGGACAACAAGCGAAGCCACAAGCGCAACGCCTGATGATCATCTTTGGTCGCTCGCGTCTCCAGATCAACTAGCCTGACGCTGTTGGCAATCGACTCGGACCCGCTCTTTCTGAGTGCCGATGTAGTCTCCATAGATCCCCTCACATCACCTCGCCGCCAGATATCGCGATCGCTTGTCCCGTGACCGCCTCGCTCCCAGGCAAGCACAGCCACGCGACTGCATTCGCCACTTCCTCAGGCTGGATCAACCGTTTCTGCGGATTTTGCGACACTAACTCCACTAAAGCTTGTTCTGGTGTTCGCCCGGTCTTGGCAACGATTTTTTTTACACTTTCGCGAAGCATGTCGGTTTCGGTATAACCAGGACAAACCGCGTTGACGGTTATCCCTTTTGTTGCAACTTCGAGTGCCAAAGCGCGCGTCAGGCCTACGACGCCGTGCTTCGCAGCGCAATATGCCGAGACGTAGCCGTAGCCCACGAGGCCTGCGGTACTTGCTATGTTTACGATCCGTCCCCAGCCGATCGCGAGCATGCCTGGCAAAGCGGCCTGCGTGCAGTAAAAGGTCCCGTCGAGGTTGACAGCCATCATCGTTCGCCAAAGCGAACGTTCCATTTTCACAAACGGTGCGGAGCCCGCCTGCCCGGCGTTGTTAATGAGGATGTCGATCGGGCCATAGCGTGAACGCGCCTCTTCGAGGGCGCGCCGGACATCCTCAAAATCGCTGACATCCGCTACGACATGGCCGGTCTCACGGGTATTCCCCGGCGCCGCGTCGTCGGTGTTATTCACGCAACTCCGGCTCAACGTCGTCACGCGAGCACCGTGAGCCAGCAGGACTCGCGTCACCGCCGCGCCGATACCTCGAGCCCCGCCGGTAACAAGCGCATGTTTGCTGGCGAGAAGCCGCGAGTTTTGATTCTCCATACCTTGTTTCATACCTGCACCAGCAATTGCGCGCGCGCGATGTTTCGTTCCAACTGCTCCTTACCTGACAAATATTGATCGGGCCACTTGACCTCACGGAAGCCCTGTTTCGCCGCCTCGTGAAGCGTCCATAAAGGATCGGCCAGATGCGGCCGGGCAATCGCACAGAGATCGGCGCGGCCCGCGGCGATGATGGTGTTGACGTGATCGCCTTCGAAAATATTCCCGACGGCAATCGTGGGAATCCCGACTTCATTTCGAATGCGGTCGGCGAACGGCACCTGGAACATGCGTCCGTACACCGGCTTTTCGTCTTTGCTGACCTGACCCGATGAACAATCGATAACGTCCGCTCCCGCCGCGTAAAAAAGTCGAGCCACTTCCGTGGCATCCTCGGGCGACAACCCTCCAGGTACCCAGTCGTGAGCCGAGATCCGCACACTCATGGGCTTTTCGGCGGGCCAAACTTCGCGCATGGCTTTGAATACTGCGATGGGATAGTTGCAGCGACTCTCGAGCGAGCCGCCGAACTGATCGGTGCGGATATTTGTAAGCGGAGAGATAAAGCTCGACAGCAGGTAACCATGCGCACAGTGAAGTTCGAGCCAGTCGAAACCTGCGTCCACGCCTCGCTTCGTTGCCGCGACAAAGTCGGCCAATATGCGATCAAGGTCTTCTTGTGAGGCTTCCCGCGGAGTTTGCGAAACGCCCGCAATGTAGGGAATTGGCGACGCTGACAAAAGCGGCCAATTGCCGGAATCCAGTGGCAGGTCAATCCCTTCCCAGCCTCGTCGGGTTGATCCCTTTCGTCCGGAGTGGCCCAGTTGCAACGCGAACTTGGCATCGGTATGGGTGTGAACGAAATCGACGATTCTCTTCCAGGCATCCCGCTGCGCATCGTTCCACATGCCAGTACAGGCTGGCGTGATACGAGCGTCGGGCGACACGCAAGTCATTTCCGTACCGATCATCGCGGCGCCGCCCATTGCGCGGCTCGCCAAATGAACGAGGTGAAAGTCATTCGCTAGGCCGTCGACGGCCATGTACATCGCCATCGGCGATACGATCACGCGATTCTTCAGCGACAGATCGCGAACTTTGAAGGGCGTAAACATCGGCGGAACGGGATGATCGACACCGCTTCGCGCAGAGAACCATCGCTCGACGCTCCGAACATAGCCGGCATCTCGAAGCTTAAGATTTTCATGGCCGATGCGCTGGCTGCCTGTCAAAAGGCTGTACGTGAATTGCTCCGGATCGAGGTGCACGTATCGTTCAACTTGTTCAAACCACTCCATCCGATTGCGCGCGGCACTTTGCAGTTTGAGCGCTTCAATTTCGCGCTCTTCCTGGTAGCGCTGAAGAGCGTCGGAAATACTACCCATCTGGTTGGACAGCACGCGGGATAGAGCCATGGCGTCTTCCATGGCGAGCTTGGTGCCTGAACCAATCCCAAAATGCGCCGTATGGGCGGCATCGCCGATAAGAACGATGTTTTTGTGATGCCATTTCTCGCACAACACGCGAGCAAACTTGAGCCATACCGCAGAGCCTTGCAGATGCTTGGCGTTCGAAATCAAAGCGTTGCCGTCCAGGCGCTCGGCAAAGAGTTTTTCGCACAACGCGATCGATTCCGCTGCGTCCATCTTGTCGATGCCGGCCTTGATCCAGTTTTTTTCCGGCGTTTCCACAATGAACGTGGACCAGTTGTCGTCGAACCGATACGCGTGGAGGTTAAACCAACCCCACTGTGTGGGTTTGAAATCAAAGGTGAAAGCGTCCAGCTTCTTTTTCGTGCCAAGCCAGATGAAGCGATTGTTGCGTACCTGAATGTTCGGCTTAAATACGCTCTCGTATTTCTTGCGTGTCACTGAAGAAGCGCCGTCGGATGCGATCACAAGATCGTAGTCGGCGGCGTACACGTCTGGATCGGTGACTTCTTTCTGAAACACCAACTTCACGCCGAGGCAGGCGGCACGCTGCTGGAATATCCGAAGAAGTTTCATTCGGGAAATGCCGCAAAATCCATGTCCGCCCGACGTCAGCTTGCGATCTTTGAAATAAACGTCAATGTCGTCCCAGTGGCGGAAGGCCTGCGTAATTCTGGCGTGGCTCTCCGGATCGGCCTCCCTGAATCCGTCCATGGTCTTATCGGAAAACACGATGCCCCATCCGAAAGTGCTGTCGGACTGGTTGCGCTCGATTACGGCGATGTCCCACGACGGATTGGCCTTCTTCGCGAGAATCGAGAAATAAAGTCCAGCGGGACCGCCGCCCAGGCAAATAATTTTCATCGATTCCTTCCCAGCCCGCGCTCAATCTGCGGAACCCTACGTTCTTCTGTCATGCTTCTGCCAGTTTTCGCAATTCTTCCTGCAATTTTTCGCCGCTGTCCTCGGCGAGGGCCGCTTCCCGAAGCTTTTTCAAATATCCGGCTGCGTCCGTCCGTCCGCGAAGCTTCGGAAGGGCCGCCATCAGCGCGTCGAAGCTTTTGCGTCCACGAACCTGCGTCTCGCCATAGCCCTTAACAATGCGCGGACATTCAGCCAATTCCACGGCAAGCGCATAGCTCTCTTGCGCCAACACCGGGATCTGCGCCAGCCAGGCGTCGATTCTCCTGTGCTCCTCTTCAAATCGCAGAGACCTGCGTCGCCAAGGCCTCAGAGCAGCCAACCCATAAAGCTGCAGGAATCCCCAGAGCGAAGTTGAGTGCACAATGCGACCCTTGCGCGTAAAACGCTCGATCCATCGTCTCGTCCAGCCGCTATTCAAGAGCCAACGACCGAGCGACGCCGGCAGCATGTCTGAGATTTCCTCGACTCCCGGATGCAGAAACTCCTTGATCTGCACCAATTGGTTCGCATTCGCGCGCGATTCCTGATGGACCCGGGCGAATCGCGTGTCGCGAGTCTTCAAGTCTGCAACGCGAGTCACGTCCTCGTAGGACATCCACAAGGCGAGGTATCGCGCGGTTTCCGACAGCAGTGCAACGCTACCGTTACCGTACGTCGTTTCCCGCCCCAGAATGGGTTTCAGCTTATCCAGGTACCAAGCAGCGTAGTCCACGTCCTGATAGTCGGCGAGCCGCTGGATGCCGGCAAAAAGAATCGCGTGACTTGGCGACGGGAAATCGCTCTCGATCTGCGCGGCGAGTCTTTGCAGTTGCGGCCCGACCGCGGGCCGTGAGGATGCCTTGCGGTCGTCCAACAAGACTGGCTTTTGGCTCGCCGCAACGAACGCTGCGGAAAAACCCGCCAGGCTTGACTCAATGCCTACTCCCCCGCGCTTGATCGCCTCCTCAAATTCTTTACGCTCGAAGGGCAATGCGCGCGTGGCCGCCAGCGCGCCAAACAACGGTGCGCTAATTACGCTGCCGGTTTCTTCGGCAATGCGGGCAAAGTCGTTGTGCACGAAATCTCGAGCGGCTGCCTGGCCTCCTTCAATCAAGCTTTTTGCATCAACCTGGCCGTCCCCAAGAGCGGTCTTTTCCGTCATGGAATAGATGCGGTGCGTGGAAGCAATCAGGATCGTTCGGTCCGAGGTGACCATGCCGCGCTGAATGGCGCGACCCGCTTCCATTAATTCAGAAGCCAGCACGATGTCCAACTCTCCCGGAACAGGCATCAGCGCGAGAATCGGCGCCTTGTTCGCCGCGACAGCGGCTCCCTTGGGGAAAATTTCTATGTAATAAACCGTGGAGCCGGTCCTTTGAGCGACACCCGGCACCGATGTCGTCTGCGCGAGATAACCGGCGTGCTCGGCAAGATCGACGATCCAATCCGCAAGAACGCCGCCTCCCTCGCCGCCCATCGCGACGATTGCGATGGTGGTGGCACGGGGCGTCTGAGGGTTAACGCTGGGCGCGATCGGTGGTCCTGCGACAGCGATGTTCATCGATCCTCAAAACGATCTCACGCAATGATTTCGGCGAGACGCCGGTTGGCGCGTCGTTGCAAAAATCCGATCACCGCAGCCCTGACACGCGCTCTAAGCACATCCCATTTAGTGGGATTGGAAATTATTTCCGCGCGGTAGAACGAAGGACACAACCGGGCGGCATGGGCAACCTCTCCGCAAAGCCCGCATCCGATACAACTCTCCAAAACGGTGGCGACCGGGTCTTTTCTAAGCGGATCCCTATTTGGTGCGATCGAAAGGGAAGGGCACCCAGAAAGGCGAATGCAGGAATGGTCACCAGTGCACGTGTCTGGATCTACGCCAAACTTCTCGCGCACTAAGCGTTTCCCCTCTTTCTCCAGCATGTTCATCAGCGGCTTTACACGACGTTGCTTGTTAAGCGAGCACTCGCTCTGCGCGACGATGACCTTGGGTCCCTTTGTCTTGGTTGTAAGCGCTTCCTTTAAAACATCTCGCATCGCCTCGAGGTCATAGGTGCGCGTAATCGTTTTCACCCACTTCACACCAACTCCACGCACCGCGTCAGCGATGGACAACTTGGTTGTGCGAATGGGATTGTTGGCTGCGGACGAAAGAATATCCTGGCCGCCCGTTGCGGCGGTATAGCTGTTGTCGACCACGACCAAAATGTTGTCGCTCTGATTGAAGACAGCGTTGCCTACACCGCTAGTCAGACCGTTGTGCCAAAATCCGCCATCGCCCATAAAGCTGATCGTGCGTCTGTTGGTTTCCTTCGTATTCAGAGCGGCGGCGCTGGCCCATCCCAGACCGTACCCCATCGTGGTAGCGCCAATGTTGAAAGGTGGCAAGGTCGAGAATAGATGGCACCCGATGTCGCAGGCCACGTGATGAGGTCCCAACTCGCGTTCCACAAGTTTCATTGCCGTGAAGATTGGGCGTTCGGGACAACCGGTGCAAAACGAGGGCGGCCGCGCATGAACCTGACCATCGACGTTTACCACCGGTAATAATGGCGCCGACGGGGGTCGCACGACCGCTGGCAAGCGCTCGCGGTTGATCAACTGGGCGGCGAATTGCTCGACAAACTTCAGGACTCCCCGAATAACCGCCGCGGCGGTGTACTCACCAGCCATCGGGAGCATGCCTTTGCCGTGCACTTTGGTTTGCACGTCGGCTTTGCGTAGGATCGAATTCACGTTTTGCTCGATGAAGTCGGGTTGCCCTTCTTCGATTACCAGCACGCCGCGCTTGCCAATACAGAAGCGTTTGATCTCGTCATCGACCAATGGATAGGTAACGTTCAGAACGTACAAGGGGATTTTGCTGTCACCAAAGGGGCTCGAAAGTCCAAGGAGTTCCAGAGCCCGCACGGTCGTGTTGTACATTCCACCTTGCAGGATAATTCCGAAATCCTGGGCGCCTTCGGAAAACCACTCGTTTAACGCATTATCCTGAATGAATTTCTGCGCGCACGGCCAGCGTTTGTGGATTTTTTCATGCTCGTGGAGGAAGCTGCCCGGCGGCAGGACGATGCGGTTCGGATCTCGCGAAGGATTTTCAATCGCGTCCTTCAACGTGAATCGCGGACGGACGTTATCTTTGGCGATGAAACTACCGTGGACATGACACGCCCGAATTCGCAGCTCCAGCATCACCGGAGTGTTGCTCGCTTCCGAAAGAGCGAATCCCCGTTCGACGGCATTTACGATCGAGGGCAGATTCGGGCGCGGATCCAGAAGCCACATCTGGGATTTCATGGCAAAGGCGTGGGAGCGCTCTTGCATGATGCTGGAGCCTTCGCCGTAATCCTCGCCGACGATAATCAGCGCTCCGCCCATTACACCGCCGGAAGCGAGATTCGCGAGGGCGTCCGACGCGACATTGGTGCCCACGGTGGACTTAAATGTAATTGCACCGCGCAGTGGATAGTTAACCGATGCAGCTAACGTGGCAGCCGCAGTCGCTTCGGAAGCGCTGTGCTCGAAATGGACGCCAAGTTCTTCAAGGATGCTGTTCGCGTCGGTGAGAACATCCATCAAGTGCGAGATCGGCGCTCCCTGGTATCCGGCCACGTAAGAAACACCGGACTGCAACAGGGCTTTGGTCACAGCAAGAATTCCCTCGCCGCGAAATTCCTGGTCTTGACCGAGGTACAGCTTTTGGACTTCCTTTTTGAAGAAGCGTTCCGCCATTACCGCCACCTTCATGCCGAGTGGCCTAAGGTTATTGAAACCGAATAGCGCCCGAACGCGGCCCGTGCAGGGGACACCGAGGAATTAAGTTTAGGTCTAAATAATTTACGTGTCAATCGATCTGTGCTTATTGGGCGGACACCAGCGCCAAGACCCGGCAGGGGCTGCCCGACCCTTTCACGATCTTTAAAGCAGGCGTGATCAAGATCGCACCCTTCGGGGGCAACTGATCGAGATTCGTTAGGCTTGCAAGCCCGAACTTGCCGCTACCGTGCATAATGGTGTGGCATGGGAACGGCGGTTCGAATCGGAAGGCCTGCCCGGCATCGGTCCCAACACCTTCAGAGCCCCAACCAATCACATCGCGATGTTTCGCAAGGAACGGGACCAATTCAGGGTGTGGGCCAGGCACATGCGCCCCATCCTCTTTAATGTTCAGAAATGCCGTCGCGTCTCTTCGCTTCGACCAGTCGGTTCGCATCAGCACCCACGACCCTGGCTCAATCCGGCCATGCTTGCTCTCCCATGCCTCAACATGCTGTTGTGTAAGCAGGAAATCCGGATTGTCGGCCGTTTCACGCGAGACGTCAATCACGCAGGCAGGCGCGAAAAATTTTTCGACGGCGATGGTATCGGTTGCATTGCTTTCAAAGGCTTTGCCGGTGACCCAATGTATTGGCGCGTCGAAATGCGTGCCCGTGTGCTCTCCACAAGAGAAATTATTCCAATACCACGCAGGGCCACGATGGTCGTACTTGGAGATTTCTTCCAAGCGGAACGGCCAAGACTTTCCGAACTCAGGCGGGAGTTGAATGACCGCCGTATTCGCGTCCAAGGGCTGACTTAAGTCGATTACCCGAATTTCACCGGCAGTGAGTGCTTGCGCGAACTGCTTCAAAATGTCTTCGGCCATACTGATCCTCCCGGTCCCGAGATCTGCGATAAATTACCTGTATGGGCGGCGGGTGCCAACCTGACTCTACTTTGGCTAACTCTAGGATGGCAATGCGAAGGTCGCGCTTTACATCACGGTCGAGCGCGACCTCTGCCGAGTCCGAGTCCGTCACTCGTCAACTACTTCCGCGATCCAGTATTCGACGGTGCGCCGCGCATCCTCGGCGTCTGTGAGCTGGCGCATTTGTGGAGTGAACGACCCTTTGCCTTCCAGATATGGTCCAGTGACGTGAATCCTGGGACCGGCCATTTTTCCCTGATCGATGGCTAGCTTGAGTTCGAGGTCCGTGTACGTCTCGATGCTGCCAGTTGTGCGAATGGAAGTGACACCGCCGGCGAGGTACAGGCGCGGGAAGCTCGACGCGTGTTCCGGATAAAGCGGAAGCGATCTTCCCGGCGAGGGATAGTACATGTGATCGTGCATG
>QHYO01000791.1 GCA_003224135.1 Acidobacteriota bacterium
TGCAGTCCGAATGCATCGATATCCACGACCACTGGCGTCTTGCCTGCCTGCGCCAGCACGTTCGTGTGATTCAGGATCTTGTCTTTCTTTACCGCCACCAGCAGCACGTCCATCTGCGCGTCCATGGATTCCAGCAACTGATAGCTGAGGTTCACGTCGGCAATGTCGAACGGGATGTGCTGGCTGGCCTCGGCGGGGATGCGGTCGTACAACTCTTCCTCGCTCATCAGCGGCAGTGGAACTCGCTTGACGATCACCGAGTGCCCCGATACCGACGTGGCCACGTTTTTCGTCTTTACATTGGCACTATCGAAAATCCGGCTGATGGCGTTCGCGACCTGTGGTGCGTCCATGATCGCGCCGTCCACCACCGTGTCCGGGGCGAGCGATTCCATTCCATAGCTCACAAGCTCATACCCGGCTTTGGTACTTTTCAATTCCACGGACTTAATGGAACTTGAACCGATGTCCAGCCCAACCAGCTGCTTGCTTTTTTTCCCGCCAAATAACATCTCGCAGCCCCTTTGTTCTTCGCCCTGCTGAAACCCTTCAACCCTTTGCACCGGCTAACGTCGTTTTGCGTGCACCTGGCTCATTTTACGCTCCATCCATCTATCCAGAATGGTCTTACGCAGTTTCCAACGGTTCCCAAGTTTGAATGCCGGAATTTCGCCTTCCGTGATGTAACGGTACAGAGTATCCGGGCTGATCCCCAGATACTGCGACGCCTGTCGCACGTTCATCACTTCACGCGATTCATTCACGAGGAACGCCACTCCGGCGATGCTGATATGCCCGAACGTTTTGTTTCTGACGCTAACCCTCGAACTGCACCGTGAATTCTCGAGAGTGCGTCCCGTGTCAGCGTTATCCCATCCCGAAAGTCACATGGTCAAGCGTTTAACGCCTGCAGTTGTCCTAAGAATACGGGTAATCGTAGGCATTGGTAGGGTTATCTTGGGCACTGTACCCCGTATCTAGAGGTATGGGATTCAAAATACCACCATAAGTTGTGGTCTTTCGAGAATTTAGGCCTGCCCAAAAGGACGGTTATCCTTTCCCATCACGCTCACTCACTTCGCTGACTCAAATACCCATTGCACAAATTATTTTCGCTCCCGAGTATCCACTTTCGTCGGTGCTATACTTCGCGGGTCCAGCGCTCAGCATCTGTCGAGGAAGTCATGAAATCTTTTCTCTTAGTCCTCCTCCTTTTGGCGAACTTCGTTTCCAATCGCAACGGTACGTCGATCGCCCGCCCTGCTGAATCCCGCGGATTCCTCTTCATCGCCAATCAGTTTGACCACACCGCTCTGGTCGTTAATGTCGATTCGCGGCAAGTTGTGACCAAAACCGGCGTCGATATCAACGGCCACGAAGTCGTCGTTGAGCCGAGCCATCGCTTCGGCTATGTTCCGATTTACGGCAATTCTGGCGTCGGCAAGCCCGGTACTGATGGCAGCACCATCCACGTCGTTGACCTGCGGGTAGGACGCACCTTGAAGATCATTGACCTCGGTAAGCCTGTCCGCCCGCATTGCGCCAAGTTTGGGCCGGACGGCATGCTTTATGTCAGCGCAGAGCTCTCAAACGCCATCCATGTACTGGACCCGGCCACCGGCAAGATCACTAGCACCGTTCCTACAGGCGCGCCGGAATCTCACATGTTCGTGATCTCACCTGATGGACATCGCGCATACACATCCAACGTCGGTTCGGGCAGTGTCAGTGTTGTCGACCTGCAAAATCGTTCACTGATCACGGTGATTCCCGTCGCCAAAAAAGTGCAGCGCATTTCCATCTCTCCCGACGGCCGCTTCGTTTTCACTCACGACCAGGATGCTCCGCGCATTGCGGTGATCGACACGGCCACAAATAAGTTGGCTCGGTGGATTAGCCTGCCCGCCAGCGTTTATTCTTCGGCGCCGACTCCAGATGGCCGCCTGCTTCTGGCAAACGCGCCGTCCGGCAAGCTTTTTGTGATCGATTTGTCGTCAGAAAACGTTACGGCGTCCTATCCAATTCCAGCAGCGATTGGAGAAATCGCCATCGATACTGCCGGCGAGCACGCCTACGTTAGCTGCCCGCAAAAAGGCACGATTGAAGTGTTCGACATTCGCGGCAGCAAATTGGAAGCGCCTATCGTGC
>QHYO01000792.1 GCA_003224135.1 Acidobacteriota bacterium
ACTATCGCCGAAAACGCAATCATGGAGTTGTAACCGAGGTGAAGCAGGAAACTGGCGACAACCGTACCGGCAAGAGCTCTCGCAAGAGTGAAAATGATTCCGACGGTAACCAGCATCGCCACAAGTCCCCACGTCCAGCCGAGCTGAGCGCCGTGCATCAGGCCGAACAACGTTCCCGTCAGGACAATGCCGAAACCGGAGCCGGTGCGAACAGCGTTTGCGGGTTCAGCACCAAAAAAACGCGCCATCCGGAAATAAGTAGCGGAGAACAGCGGATACAAATACCCACGAAACACGGTTTCCTCGATAAGTGGAGCGACAAACACGGCCATGCTCATCAGGAGCAACGCGCCTGTTCGGTTCTTTAGTAGGTCTTGAATGGGAAGGTGCTCTGGAGTCTTCAGGCGCGAGCTGGCGATCGCCACGCACACGGCAAGACCTATACCACCGCAAAAATAGATCCATGGATTGGAGGGTGCGTTGGGCGTTCGTACAAGTTTTCTCCATCCGAGGGTCTGCCAAAAGGGAGCTCCGGGCAGAACGGCAAGTGTGACGTAAAGAAAAAGAAAAACAAGAAGGAACCAGACAACATTCATGCCGATAGCGAGTTCGGGCTTGGACTGAAACAACTGTTCAAATTGCTTCAGCGACATATTGTGACCGGAGGAATAATGCACAAAGAGACCGATCTGAATGGCGATAAGGCTGCCAAATGAAAATAATGCGAAGAAAAACAGATGCAGCCAGGACCACAAAAGGGGCAGGTGAGACCATGGCCAGGAAATTCGCGGGACCTCTGACGGCACAGCGGGAGGCGGGGGAGGCGGCGCTCCCGAGGCAAGAGATATGGGATCCCCCAGAAGCGGCGTCGCATTGGACGGCTCTTCTGAATCCGAGGCATGAATGACGATGCGCGATGCAAGCTGGTCGAGAGCCTCCTGCGAACTTGGCGAGGAGTCGCTGGGCACAGGATCTTTGTTTTCGTCGAAAGGATTCATTTGGATTTGGATGCAGCCTTCTTTTTCTTCAGCGCCAGTGACGGGGAACGCGGCCAACCTGAAATGAGCGCCGCAGCGACAAGCGGAAACAGGATCTCGTGATGACCTGTGATGGCGTAGCCTTTCGAGCCGGAGGCACCACTCTTTTTTGATGGCTCGGTGGGGCGTTTCACTACATTCTGCAACGGTCGATAATGCTGAATAAAATCGAAGTTGGCGGTTGTAATTGGCCGTAACGGCACCCCAAGATTTCGCACCACAGAAACCGCCTTCAAGAAAATCTCAGGTAAAAGGACCGCCGACCCCCAATTGAGATATACGCCGCCCGGATGCATTTCTTTCACCAGGCCGCAAAAGAGCCGAAAGTCATGATGCGTGGCGGCGCCGAGAACCGCGCCGTCTGCTGCAGGGTGCATGTGCGGAATGTCCGTACCGATCGCCAGGTGAATTGTGACAGGGATGCGATGTATGTACGCGTTGACGAGCACGCTGGCTTGCGCGTTTCGTGGCGAGAGCTTGCGACCCGCCAGAAATTTTCCCGCCGCTTCGCCGTAGCCCATCCCGGAGAACGCCGCGCTGCTCGCGATCTGATTCAGGAATAGTCCGGTTTCGGTGGCCATGCCGAATTTACCTTCATTAAGGCCGGCCTCAACGTCTTCGGATGTTTGTCCAGAGAGCGCGATTTCGAAATCGTGGATTAGCGCCGCGCCGTTCATTGCTATTCCAGAAACAAAACCTCGCCGCATCAGATCAACCATCAACGGACCCAGACCCGTCTTGATGACGTGGCCGCCGGTGCCCCACAAGATCGTACGGCTGTTCCGCCTGGCCTGCTGGATGCCGGAAAGAACCGCTTTGAGATCGTCTGCGGCAAGAATGCCGGGGAGTGCGTCAAAGAACTTAGAGATTCCGGCATTCGAGGGAATCGGCTTCGCGAAATCTGTCACGGATACTTTACTTTTTCGTGACGCGAGCGGATATGTCGCGACATCGCCGAGCATCAATGGCTGGACCTGATAAATGGTGTTCATCCTGGACAATTCACTCTAAACGGGAAACCGTGATTCGCGCAAGAAATGTGCCGCAGATGCAAAACCTCCACAGGACGTTCAGCATAAGAAACGGCCCACAGGTACAACGCCGCCGAGCGACGCGATCAACGGAATGTCCGCCAGGCAGGAAATGGCGATCCCTCCGAGACGCCAAAGCCGGTCATTAGCTCCCGTACCGACTGCCCACCGTAGAAGCGGGAACGAACCAGGCACGATGATCATCGCCATGATGGCCCATTCGATCCAGCGCACCGGAAGGTACACGACTAAATAGGTCGCGACATTCTGTGAAAGACCGGAGCCAAGCACGGACATCAGGGCACTGCTGATCAGAAAAATCAGCACGCCAAAGAAAAATCCCAAGAAGAGCCTAAGAAAGCCGTACGCAAGTGCGCCGGTAAACGCCGCGCTTTGTTCGCGGCGAAATTTGTGTAACCCGAAATAACACCAAACACTGTAGGCAAGGAACTTCACGCCCAGGTAGAAAACAGCTCCCATCGGTCGCAGCCTCCTTCCAAAAACACAAATGGCTACCTGTTCGATCCGTTCGAGCCAATAGGTGTGGAAAGGACGCGAGCCAACACCTGTCCCGTGTAGGATTTCTTGTTTCGCGCGACGGTTTCCGGCGAACCCTGCACCACAATTCGGCCTCCCGCGTCGCCCCCTTCGGGACCAAGATCAATGATCCAGTCGCCTTGTTTGATTACATCCAGGTTGTGCTCGATGATCAGAACGGTATTGCCGAGCGAAACTAGCCTCTGCAACACGTCCAGCAATTTCCGCACGTCATCGAAATGCAGCCCCGTCGTGGGCTCGTCCAGAATGTACAGTGTGCGTCCGGTTTGCCGCTTCGAAAGTTCTCGTGCGAGCTTGATTCGCTGTGCCTCGCCGCCGGAAAGGGTGGTGGCAGACTGGCCAAGCTGAACATAGCCGAGTCCGACCTCCACAATCGTCGAAAGCTTTTGCTGAATTTGTGGAATATTTTCCAGCAGCTTCAGGGCATCCACGGCCTGCATATTCAAAATGTCGCTGACCGAATGGCCCTTAAAGCGCACTGCAAGTGTTTCCGAATTGTAGCGTCGCCCCCGACATACGTCACACATTACGTACACGTCCGGCAAGAAATTCATTTCGATGCGGCGCAGGCCGTCGCCCTGACATGCTTCGCAGCGCCCGCCCTTCACGTTGAAGCTGAAGCGGCCTGGCCGGTAACCGCGTTCGCGCGATTCGGGCAGCATCGCGAAAAGCTCGCGAATCGGCGCAAAAACTCCGCTGTAGGTCGCGGGGTTCGAACGTGGCGTGCGGCCAATCGGCGCCTGATCGATCTCGATAATTTTGTCGATGTGTTCGATGCCCAGAACTTCGCGGTGCGAGCCCGGCGGCTCCATCGAGCGATAAAGCTTTTGCGCCAATGCGCGGTAGAGGATATCGTTTACCAGCGTCGATTTGCCGGACCCGGAAACTCCGGTCACTACCGTCAACAGCCCGAGTGGAATGGTCACGTCAACATCTTTAAGATTATTCGCGGATGCGCCCAGGATCTGAATTGATTTACCGTTGGGGCTGCGGCGCACTTCCGGAACAGGAATCTTCGCGACACCGGAAAGATATTGACCCGTGAGCGATTCTTTACTCGCGGCGATTTGGTCGGGCTTTCCCTGAGCGACCAGATATCCGCCGGCGTTGCCCGCGCCGGGACCCAGATCCACGACAAAATCCGCGCGACGAATTGTATCTTCGTCGTGCTCGACAACGAGCACGGTATTCCCCAGATCCCGCAAATGCTCGAGCGAACCGAGCAGCCGGTCGTTATCCCGCGCATGGAGCCCAATCGAAGGCTCATCGAGGACATATAACACGCCGCGAAGCCGCGAGCCGATCTGTGTTGCCAAACGGATGCGTTGCGCTTCTCCGCCTGACAGCGTGGCCGCCGAACGATTCAGGCTCAGATAGCCCAATCCGACAGCAAGGAGAAAATCAATTCTCTCGGCAACTTCTTCCAAGGGACGCCCGGCAACTTCCCTCTGCCGAGCCGAAAACTGAGAAATAATCTTGTCCACAGATGGCCTGGCCATCGTGAGTGACAATGACGTAAAGTCCGAAATCGACCAGCCCGCAAGCTTTACTGCGAGCGATTCGGGGCGCAGCCGCTTGCCATGGCACGCACTGCAAAGCGTCGCGGACATATACTGCGTCATCCACTCGCGATAGGAATCGGAATTGGACTCCTCGAAATTTCGCTCGAGGAATTTCAGCACACCGTGAAAGCGGAATCCCTTTTCGGGCTTGTTTTTGGGTTTTTGCGAATCGGCATTTGAATTGCCCGGTGCGCCGGTCGGCGGATATCCGTAGAGCATAAGATTCTGCGTCTTGACCGGTAATTTCTCAAACGGTAGATCCAGATCAAATCCATGCGCGTACGCAGCCAACTCCAGTGTGCGCTTCAGAATGGCGGAAGAGGAACCAGGTCCCAGGCCTCCGTCGAAAAGCGGACGCGTCCAATCCGTCACCACTTTCGCCGGATCAAAGTCATACTTCGAACCAAGACCGTTGCACGCGGGACAAGCGCCGTAAGGCGAATTGAAGCTGAAGGAACGGGGCTCAAGCTGCGGCACGCTGATGCCGCAATCCGGACACGCGAGCTTTTCCGAAAACGTAAATTCCTTGCCACTCACAACAGCTACCGTTACGAGTCCCGATGCGAGTTTCAGTGCCGTGCCAATCGACTGCTCCAGACGTGACGCGATTCCCTGCTTGACGAGCAGCCGGTCAACCATAACCTCGATCGTGTGATTCTTTCTCTTGTCGAGTTGCGGTGGATCATCGAGCGGGAAAAGTTCCCCGTTAATCCTTGCGCGAACGTATCCGTCCTGTGCCAGCTTCTCAAGCTCCTTTCGGTACGCGCCCTTACGGCCGCGCACTATGGGAGCTAGAATCATCACCCGATCGTCGGCCTTGCTGAGTTCGCCGCTAAGGATGGCCTGCACAATCGCTTCGCTGGACTGGCGCTTGATTGGCTTTCCACAATTCGGACAATGCGGAATTCCGACCGACGCGTACACCACGCGGAGGTAATCATAAATTTCGGTAATCGTACCGACCGTGGACCGCGGTGATCGCGTTGTGGTTTTCTGCTCGATCCCAATCGAAGGCGAGAGCCCCTCGATCACATCGACTTCTGGACGCTCCATCTGGTCCAGGAACTGTCGCGCATAGGCTGACAGCGATTCGACATAGCGGCGCTGGCCCTCAGCGTAAATGGTGTCGAAGGCGAGCGACGATTTGCCCGAGCCCGACAATCCGGTAATCACCGTTAGCGAGTTGCGCGGTATTTCCAGGCTTATATTTTTCAGGTTGTGCTGGCGTGCACCCCGAATGACAAGTTTTGTCAGGCCCATGGTCTATCGAAGCCCCTCCACAGGAGCCCCGGCACACAGTAAGTTCACTGAGGGCCAGAATAACTTTTTACGATAGCAGGCAAAGTTCGCAGCGGTCAATATTTCGCGATTCCAATACCCGGCCGGGCGAATCGATTTGAGACGTTTTCTGGAGTCCATAGACAAAAAATGGCGTACAAGATTTACCTGACGCGTAAATTTTCGCGGGGGTGACACATTTTTACAAATAGCCGCAGGGCTCGAGTGTTGCAGCCAAAGGAGTTAAAGTTGGTTCAGCGTTTGCATATCCTAAATGCGTGGGAGGAGCGAGCCGAGGATCCCTTTAGGGGATTGAGGGCTGGGCCGGCTAGCTTCTCCCCTTTTCTTTTTCCGCTAACGTAGTCCTTCCTGCTTTTAACGACCCTTTGAGCGCGCTTGGTTAGAGAGCGAAGCGCAGCAACACACACACTAGCGAATGAAAACCGAACAGTGAGGGTGAGACTAGGATCGCATCAACGACGAAGTCGTTGATTCATTCAGCTGGCTTCGGCTGGGCTCCGCATGACGAGTGGAATAGTCAGCGATTGTGAGGCCAAGCATAATTGCGAGCCAGAAGAAGCCAGAGACAATCACTAGCTTGGTACGGCGGGAGCTGTACTTGCCGTGCATGAAGAACAAAATCACCAGTGTGGCCTTAATTGTGGCGATTCCCAGCGCGATTACGACGTTCATCCGGCCGAAATCCCGGCCCGCGGCAAAGACCGTCAGGAACGTGCCCACCATCAGTGCAAGGAAAATGACCGCGTAAATTTTCGGCGATACGATGTGTTCAGTCACGCGTCTCTCCGCTCAGCCCAAATGGCGATTGATCAGATACAACAACGGGAACAGATAGATCCACACAATATCCACGAAGTGCCAGTACAAGCCGATATTTTCGACGGGGGTATTGTAGTTCGCGTCAAATCTTCCCTTCGCCGACTGCACGATGAGCCATAGCAAGAGTCCCGCGCCAATGACCATGTGCAAGGCGTGCAGCCCGGTCATGCCGAAGTACAGCGAAAAATAGAGCTGTGCGTGTGCATTCAGGTCCGGATCGACTTTTAAGCCTTCTTCAATCTCTTTTTCTTCCGTGGCCAACTCTGCGGGAGTGCCGCACACCGGCGACGGATTTTTCACGCAATAGCTGATGTCGAAATTGTGTCCCGGAATCAGGTGGTGGTCGAACTTCTGCTTGTACTCAACGACCTTGACGCCAAGAAACACTCCGCCGAGAGCCAGCGTGAGGATCAGAAAAATTGTGACCAGTGACTTCTTGCTGGTTGTCGCGGACCACACCGCCATCGCCATGGTCAAACTGCTGAGAATCAATACAACGGTGTTCGCGGCGCCAAGCGTGAGATCCAGCATGTTGCCGCCGATTCCGAATGCCGTTGAGAACGCATGCCGGTTGATGGTGTAGGCCAGGAACAAGCCACCGAAGAAAAGAATTTCGGTAACCAGGAAAACCCACATTCCCAGCGTCGCAGTTTCCTTCTGCTGGTCCAGGGTCTGAAATTGTCCGTACAGCTCTCCGGTGCGGTGCACTCGGTGCTCCTCTTCTCTGTTTCGAATCCCCGGCCTCGCAACCGGCGTTCAGAAAGCAAAAACTAGCCGCGAGTTCGGCCTTCGATCGTCAGTCGTCACCGTGTGCAGGTGCCGGCTTTTTCGAAATGGAACCCTTCAGGCCCAATTCTGGACGGTGTTCGAAGTCATACACTTCCCAATCAACCACTGGCGTCTCATGAAAATTCTCGGTCAGCGGCGGCGAATCTATCGTCCATTCCAGACCGGTCGCCGGCCAGGGATTCTTTCCCGCAACTTTTCC
>QHYO01000155.1:0-3728 GCA_003224135.1 Acidobacteriota bacterium
TGAAGTCGAGGGAAGAGGCGCTTGAGTGGAGTAGACGTTTTCCGAATCCCTTGGGCGAAGGAGCAGAAGCGGAAATTGAAGTGCGCCGGTTATACGAGTTGGAGGACTTCGATCCTAGCGATGCAATTGAACGATTTCGCGAGATCGAGGCGCGGAAGAAATAGGCTGTAGAGGCTTACGGGAAAATTCGGGGAAGCCGATCTAAAAAGCCGTTCTTTATGGCGGGCTCCACGTAGAGCCCGCACCCGAAAGCCGACGTGAGGAGCACCCAAGAAAGGGACGATAGAAAGATGGCGGGATGAACCCGCCGCTACATAAGCACGAGCCCGGGCTGAAGCCCAGCAGTAGAAAACCACCGGGGCAGACCACTACAAAAACACGAAGGCTGGAGCTAGGCTTCGCCGATGTCTTCGTGCCAGATGGCGGGATTTTTTTGGATGTAGTTGGTGAGGAGAGTGACGCACTCCTCGGATTCGCAGTCGATGACTTCGATGTTGAAGGAGCGGAGCCAGTCGATGCCGCCCTGGAAGGTGCGGCTTTCGCCGACGATGACGCGAGGGAATCCGAATTGGCGGATGAGGCCGCTGCAGTACCAGCAGGGCGCGAGAGTGGTAACCATGGTTAATTTGCGGTAGCTGCGCTGGCGGCCGGCGTTGCGGAAGGCGTCGGTTTCTCCGTGCATGGATGGATCGCCATTTTGTACGCGGCGATTGTGGCCGGAGCCGACAAGAGTTCCTTGTTCATCGAAAATGGCGGCGCCGATGGGGATGCCGCCTTCGGCGAGTCCTTTGCGGGCTTCGGCGATGGCGGCGGCGAGCATGGCGTGGTGGTCGAGAGCGTTAGTCATTGGCGGGATTATACGCGGGTGGCGGTTGCGAAGGGCGATTACACGCGATTCTGGTGGCGTTACTCTCCGCGGAAACACCGCGATGATGGTTTACGTTGGCATCCTTCGTCGATCCTTGCCTGCGGCAGGCTGGCTTGTCGGATCCCAGGATCTCGAAGACCGCGCAAATTCTAGCGTTGTGAGAGCCTTTCCGACGGGACGCGGAATCTTCGACCGGCTGTCCTGCCTACGGCAGCGCCGGCAAAAAAATGCGGTACTATGGCTCGGGTGCAGCCTGAGGATTTTGCATAACGATGAGCCGAGCATCACGTGAAGTTGCTTCACCGCGAGTGGTTAACATTGAAGATTTGCGGCAGCTTGCAAAGCGGCGGCTTCCGAAAGCGGTCTTCGATTATGTGGATGGCGGCGCGGAGGACGAATCGACGCTGCGCGAGAACTGCCGGGCGTTTTGCGATTTCACGTTTCGGCCACGGCAGGCGGTGAAGTTTCCCGACTACAATTTGCGCACGACTGTGCTGGGAATGGAAATTTCCTTCCCGGCATTTCTGGCTCCTGTGGGTTACAGCAGGCTGATGCATCCCGGCGGCGAAGTTGTAGCGGCTGCAGCGGCGGGCGCTGCGGGTACGGGTTATACGCTGTCCACGATTTCGGGACACAAGCTGGAGAATGTGCGAGCGGCGACGAAAGGTCCGGCATGGTTTCAGCTGTACCTGGTAGGAGGACGCGGTTCTTCGGAAGCTACGATTGAGCGCGCGAGAAACGCCGGGTTCAATGCGCTGGTGGTGACCGTCGACACGCCAATCGCCGGGATGCGGGAGCGCGATTTTCGCAACGGTATGATTATTTGTCGGATGTCTTTGAGCATCCCGGCTGGCTCCTTTCTTTTTTGCGCGACGGCGGAATGCCGCGGCTTGAGAACATCGTAATTCCAGGGCAGGGGCCGATGTCGCTGGTGGATGTCAGTTCGGCGTTGTCGCGAGCCGTTGTGACTTGGGAAGATTTGAAATGGATTCGCGATTTATGGAAAGGGCCGATCGTCGTGAAGGGCGTGCTGATCGCCGAAGATGCGAAACGCGCGGTGGATGAAGGAGTTGCGGCGATCGTGGTTTCAAATCATGGCGGGCGCCAGCTTGATTGCGTGTCGCCGTCGTTGCGCGCGTTGCCGGAAGTTGTCGCGGCGGTGAATGGCCGGGCGGAAATCTTGATGGACGGCGGCGTACGTCGCGGAAGCGACGTCGTAAAAGCGCTGTGCCTTGGAGCCCGCGCAGTGCTGATTGGCCGAGCGTATGCCTATGGATTAGCCGCCGCGGGCCAAGCGGGCGTTGCCCGCGCACTCGAAATTCTTCGCGCGGATGTGGACCGAACGATGAGGCTGCTTGGTTGTTCGTCGGTGGCGGCGCTAGATGCGACGTACTTGAACAGAACGCGCGAAGATTGGTGACGGGAATCGTGGCCGAGACTTCTCTATTTTTCGGTTCGTCGAGCGCTGATCGATTTACGAATCGCAGCAAGTGGCGCATCATCCTGGAACTGCACGGTTCCGTTTTCTTCGCGAATCCCTAATTCCTTCCAGAGCGCCGCCAAGTCAGTTTCCACCGGGCTGTTTCGCATGCGCTCATAGAGCTTCATCAGAACATCGGTTCCCGTCGCGTGATCGCCAACGTCGAACGCTTTCTCCAGCTCCCAATCCTCGCGCATGTCGCCGCCGGCATTCAGGATTCCGCGAAGGGCGTCTTCGAGGCCTTTCTTGTTTTGCGTTTGCCGGCGAATTTCCACGTCTGCGAGGAGACAGAAAAGTGCGCCGCCCCAATACGTCCTGCCCCAGCTATGCGTGTGATCGAGTCCCTGGTCGCCGGACTGCGGCAAGCCCTTGGGCATGTCGCGAACCAATTCGAACCACATGCGCGAAGCGTTGAATTGACCGGCTTGTATGCGCGCGATCGGCTCGACGTAGGTAGCGATTCCTTCTTCAATCCAATGATGCTCGTCGGGCACGGATGGAAAAGTCAGGTGCACCATTTCGTGAGTCAACATCCAGTCCCTGGCGAGGTCGTCCTCGGTGGTTTCGTTTCCAACGGCGATTCGGATTAAGCCGCCACGCATGGAAAACGTGCGGCCGCCCCGGACGCCCTTGCCATCGAACGGTCTGATCTGGAGGAAGACGTGGGGAACTGAATAGCGTCCGTAATACGCCACCACGGCGTCCGCGGCGTTCTGGACCCAACGCTTGAGTTGTGCGTCTGAGACTTGCGGGATGGTCGCGTCGACCGAGACGTCGATACGCGATAAGGCAGCGTCGATTGTGAACTTAGTTTCGGCGCGGGTTTCTCTTGGAGTGAACATAGAGAAGAGAAAACACAAAAGGAAGAACGGAACAACCGAGCTAGAGCTTGCCGTGCCGGTCACAAGGCTCCTTCGCTGTGCGGATTAGCGGCGCTAGAGCAACTAAGAGGCGCGCGACTCCCCTGCGCTCGGGCTGGGCAGATGAACGAATCGCCGGAGTAAGTAATCCACGCAAAATTTTCCGGGTCCAAAAATCAGGACCATGACCGAGGCAACCAAAAACGTGTAGGGTGCCGCTGCATAGAACTTGTCGGGATCGGAGAAGACCGAGAAGAGCGCTTCGCGATCAGCGGTTACGTAAGCCATGATCAAGTTAATCGTGAGCACCAGCGACGTCATCCGCGAAAACAACCCGAGAGCAAAAAAGATGCCGCCAAAAAACTCCACGCAGGCGATGAACACCGCCATCTGTGCTGGCATCGGAAGGTTCAGGCTGCCGAAAAACTGTGTGACTTTGTCGAGGTTGTGTAGTTTGCCCCAGCCGCTTTCGATGAGTTGCCAACCCCAATAGAGACGGACCAGCAACAGAAAAGGCGAC
>QHYO01000155.1:3769-5186 GCA_003224135.1 Acidobacteriota bacterium
TATTCGCGAGTTGCGTTAAAGGCGTCAGCGTTTTTTCGAATTTTGGCTTGCATTATGTCTTTGTGGCGGACGACAGAACCAGCCGAGGTTGGACCACTTGCGGAACCATTCGGTCACGTGCGCGGGATCGGCCCCGGAATGTTTGGATCGCTTCCCGAATACTTCGTTCACCGCTTGTCCAAGCGTTTTGCCATTTTGAATGGCCAACAACAGACCATATTCCGCCGCTTGCAACCGACGGAAGTACACCGAATCGTCATTCCGGTGCACGGCAAGAAAAATCGTTTTTGGCTTCAACCTTGCGACTGCTGTAACGCGCTTGCGCTTTCTCCGTTCGCGGAAAGCGTTGCTCAAAAATTCCGTATCGTCGTTGAAGCGCTTGATTTCGAGCACCAGCGCGTCCACAGGATAGTGAAATTTCAAAAGGCTCACATAAGGCTGCAGCTTGAGGCGCAAATCGCCTCCCGCGGATTTAGCGACGTCGGCTGGTCGAAGCGGTTCTTCGGCGGCTAGATCGAACGCTTCGATATCGGCCCACTCCAGGCGAACCATATCCAAAGCGATTGCCTGCTTGGAACCCGCCCAATGAGGATTTTTTTTCAGCCACGGTTGGAGATCGCGCCCGAGATTGCGCAGCGTGAAGGACCGTGATGGTCGGTCCGTCAAATAGGCTTTACAGAGCGATTCGAAGCGGCGATTTCCGAGAATCGCCTGCAGGCCGGGAAAATC
The DNA here is from genome assembly GCA_003224135.1 of Acidobacteriota bacterium. Classification (GTDB taxonomy): domain Bacteria; phylum Acidobacteriota; class Terriglobia; order Acidiferrales; family UBA7541; genus Acidiferrum. Next base: position 4,499 of record QHYO01000155.1, read on the forward strand.
CTCGGCTAGGCTCGACATGAGCCGCCACCAATATTGCCGGTTGTAGATTTCGAGGCGTTCGAAAGAAGTGAGTCGGTCATTCGGCTTGATGAAGCGCGCGGCATGCTTGGACATGGCTTCACCATTCGGCGCGCGCTTGCTCATGTGTTCCGACGGGGTGAGCGGCTGCATCACCGCCTTGGCCATCGTGCGTTGGAGGCTCAGCAAGTTCATACGGCACGCGCCAGAACGCTCTTCGCAAGAAAGCGATTCGCTTTCAATGCTTCGTTGTGCACTTCGCGAAAAGTCGGAATGCTGTCGTCCCATTCAAGCAATGTCGCAGTGTGGCCGGCTCTCTGAATCGCGCGGTCGTACAGTTTCCAGACCGGGTCAATCACCGGATGATCGTGGGTATCGAGAATATATTTTTCGTACTTGGAGTGACCGGCAATGTGAACTTGCGCGACCCGTTCGGCAGGAACGCTGTTCACGTACTCAAACGGGTCAAAGCTGTGATTTTGCGAAGAGACGTAGATATTGTTTACATCGAGCAGAATCCCGCAGTCTGCGCGTTCCACGACTTCGTTCAGGAATTCCCATTCGGTCATTTCGGAAACGTGAAATTCGGCGTAGCTGCTCACGTTTTCGACAGCAATCGGCACTTCCAGAAAGTCGCGCACGTCGCGAATCTTTTGTGCCGTTTTTTTTG
>QHYO01000793.1 GCA_003224135.1 Acidobacteriota bacterium
GACGAGCGACTTCCCGATCGTCAGACCTTCCGCTTTCAGAAACGTATAAGCCATGCCGCCGCCGATCAGCATGGCATCGGCAATCTTCATCAGGTTTTCGACGACTTCGATCTTGTCACTGACTTTCGCTCCGCCGAGAATCGCCACAAACGGCCGCGCGGGATTGCTCACTGCCTTACCTAGATACGCCAGTTCCTTTTCCATCAGCAATCCAGCCGCGGCTTGCCGAACAAATTTTGTGATTCCGAACACGGAAGCATGCGCGCGGTGCGCTGAGCCGAACGCATCGCAAACAAACACTCCATCACAGAGCGCCGCAAGCTGCTTCGCAAATGCCTCGTCGTTTTTCTCTTCTTCGGCATGAAACCGCACATTCTCGAGCAGCAGCACTTCCCCGTCGCGCAATGCTTTGCTTTGCGCTTCAACCCCCGGCCCGACGCAGTCCAGTCCGAATACCACGGGCTTGACCAGCAACTCTTCCAATTTTCTCGCGGTTGGGTGCAGCGAATATTTCGGATCGGGACCGCCCTTAGGCCTGCCGAGATGTGATGCCAGCACCAGCCGACCACCCTTTTCGATGGCCAACTGCAGTGTCGGAAGCGTTTCGCGAATGCGTGTGTCGTCTGTCACCACGCCATCTTTCAGCGGCACATTGAAATCGACCCGCACGAAGACGCGCTTGCCGCGTAAATCCAGATCCTTGATTGTAAGTTTATTCATTTTGGTCCGATGAAGGTCGCGGCCAGCGGGCGGCCGAGATCGTAAAATCCCGGCACGCCCGCGGCCGTCAATCACTTGCTTAGAATTTTGCCGCGATAAACTTGATCAAATCCCGGCAACGGCAGGAGTAGCCCCACTCGTTGTCGTACCAGGCCAAGACCTTGACGCACTTGTCGCCTACCACTTTTGTGTACTCCGAATCCACAATCGACGAATTCGAATTGCCTTTGAAGTCAGCGGAAACCAGTTCTTCTTCGGTGTACCCAAGAATTCCTTTCAGCGCACCATTCGCGGCGGACTTCAACGCTGCGTTCACTGATTCCTTCGTCGCCGGCTTCTCTACAAACACTGTCAAGTCCACAACGCTCACATTCGGCGTAGGCACGCGCATCGAGTAGCCGTCGAGCTTGCCTTTCAGATCCGGCAGCACCAGGTGCAGTGCTTTCGCCGCTCCCGTGGAGCTAGGAATGATGCTAATCGCGGCAGCACGCGCGCGGCGCAAATCCTTGTGTGGCAGGTCGAGCAGCTTCTGATCGTTTGTGTACGAGTGAATCGTTGTCATCGTGCCACTGTGAATCCCAAATGTCTCGTGCAATACCTTGGCGACCGGCGCAAGACAGTTGGTCGTGCACGACGCGTTTGAAATCACATTGTGCTTCGCTGGATCGTACGTCTGTTGATTCACACCGAGAACAAACGTCGCATCCGGACCATCTGCCGGCGCGGAAATGATTACCTTCTTCACCGATCCACGCAAATGCGCCTTCGCCTGCTCTCCCTTTGTAAACAACCCTGTGGATTCCACAACGATGTCCGCGCCAACACCCGACCAGTCGATCTGAGCGGGATCCTTTACCTTGAATACCTTAATCGCCTTCCCCTCAACCGAAATCGTGTCTTCCGTGTGCGTAATCGTGTGCGGCAGGTTGCCCAGAATCGAATCGTACTTCAGCAAATGCGCCAGCGTCTTTGAGTCCGTGATGTCGTTCACTGCTACGAACTGAATGTCCTTGTCATCCAACGCCGTTCGAACGATGTTCCG
>QHYO01000159.1 GCA_003224135.1 Acidobacteriota bacterium
CGCATGGGCAGAGTGCAAGATGCCGAAGAAAGCTACAAAAAAGCGATCGCGCTCAAACCGGATTATTGGGATGGATACAACAGTCTGGCGAATTTTTATGACCGACAATCCCGATATGCTGAGGCCGTCAATCAATACCGGCGCGTGATTGAACTTACTCCCGACAATCCTGCAGCCTACAACAACCTGGGCGCTGAATATCAATCCATGGACGATGCTGGCTCTGCCAAGCAAGCGGAAGACGCTTTCAAGAAATCACTAACTCTCTCGCCAACCTATGCTGCGTATGCCAATTTAGGGAATCTGTACATGGGCGAACGTCGTTACGCCGAAGCCGTCGACATGACAAAGCGAGCATTGAAACTTAACGACGGAGATTACCGAGTTTGGATCAACTTACTGCTGAACGAGCGATGGCTGAAAGATGAAGCGAATGCCAGTCAAACTCGGGAAAAGGCTCAATCCCTGCTCGAGGCATTTTTATCAGAGCATCCCCAGGATGCGACTGCCCAGTCTTGGCTCGCTGTTCTTCAGTCGGAAGCCCATCTTCGCAAAAAATCGCAGGAGCATCTCGAAGCGGCCCTGGCGATTTCGCCTAATGATCCTTTGGTCCTCGCGAACGTGGCCGAAACCTACGAAAATCTTGGCGATCGCGCCCGCGCGTTGGACTATGCAAGCGCAAGTCTGAAGTCGGGGTTCATGATGTCCGACCTTCAAGGCCGTCCAGGACTTGAGCAGGTTCTTTCCGATAAGAGTTTCCACGCAAGTGGGAGGAAGTAAAGTTCGAAAGGAGCATTAGCATGGCACAACCAGCACCGCAAAGAATCGGCGCACCGACTCCGGACGCGACTGTCGCAATAACGGACGGCGTAGCCTCACCAACGACAGTGACGATTCAGGCCGAGGGCGTCGTTCAGTTCACGGCTGACGGCAGTGATTATTTGATTGAACTGTGGGACAAGCGTAACGAAAAGCACCCGGCGGTTTGCGTCTACCTTGCAGCGAATAGCTCGCTTTATTTCATAGGAGATCCAGACACCGGCGACCACAATGCAATCTGTCCGTACAACGTTAAGCCCTACGCGGATTCAGCGGCAGGAGGCGTCACCGGGACCGGCGGCGGTAACAAGATCATCATCGGGTCAGGATTGGACACTCCCAACTCGTGATGTGAGCAACTTGGACCGGGCACTCGAATTCATTCGCATTTGAGCGCCCGGTTTCCTGACAAGAAGCTCTGTCCGCGGCTAGCAGTCATAGAACTAGGATAAAAGCCGATTTTGTTTTGTCTCTGCTGGCATTCATTTCTGTATTTCAGTTAGAATCTTTTCATCTCAGGGAATTTGGCTATTCTGTTGCGCGAGGAGGTCAGCCCATTCTCGGCCGTGAGCGTTCCAGTGTGCCAGGTGCACGATGCATCTTTTTAATTTCATCTCGCCGTTTGCGCGGAGACCGCGCGTGAGCATTATTCCTACAGCAGACGCAACTTTCGGATTCATCGGTCCGGAGGGTCGGCGCAGCACGCGGATCGAACGCCCTGTTCCATTATTGATCACAGGACACGACGGACTCGGCCAGGAATTTTTGGAACGCACGTCGGCCGTAAGTCTCAATCTTCACGGCTGCAGATACCCTTCGCGGCATGATTGCCATGTGGGTTCGTGGATCACGCTGCAAATCGGCGAAGCACCGCTCGGCGAAATTGTCACGACGGCCAGGGCGCAAGTGCGCTCGGTGCAGATTCCGCGCAATCCGCGCGA
>QHYO01000794.1 GCA_003224135.1 Acidobacteriota bacterium
CGAAACTGATCTTGGGAAATGGTCTGCGCGGGCCAATTGCTCCCGGGCCTGGAGGCGCGTTATTGATCAAGTGAGCTCTCTGCAAGTGAACGCCGTGTGCCCCGAGGTACCCAACCTCCAGTGTCGTCTCGCGGCCCAGGCTCTTCTCCACAGAAAAACTCCATTGCTGGACGTACTGCGCCGGAGCATGTGGTTCGAGCGCGGTGAAACTGACCGTCGTTACGCCCAAAACCGGCTGGGCAAAATTGAATCCGTTCAGCGAGGGAATAAAATGATCGCTTTGCTGTGTGATCGGAAAAACGTACGGCACGTTGTGACGCTGGTTGCACCAGGTATTGAGGTCAACTGGCGTAAAGAAGATTCCATAGGCGCCATGAATCACCGCGGCAAATTTCGCCAAGTTCTGCGAGAAGCCAAAACGCGGCGCGAAATTCTTTTTCTGCGAATACAGCAATCCCTGCGGATATCCATTCTGTCCACCGATGAACGCTTCTGGCGTGCCGTCCACGAATGTCAGGTTGCTGTTCGTGTAGCGAATGTCCACCAGCGGGTTCATGAATTCATAGCGCAGACCAAACTCGACCGTGGTGTTCCGCGTCAGCTGAAATGTATCTTGCGCGAACCAGTCCGCCGCCCATTGCCGCAACTGCATTTGCGGGATTCCAGCTTGCACTTGCTTCACCGCGGGCAGTCCAAGCAAGAAACTGGCAAGACCGGAACCCGTCCCGTCGTTCGTCGCAGTCTGTGTTGTAAATCCATTCGTAAACTGATAGTAGCCGCGATTCTGGAAAAATCCCCACATCGGCCATATGTACCGCCGGTAGCTTCCGCCGAATTTCAGCCCATGACGGCCCTTTTGCCAACTCAAGACATCCCGGCCTTCGATGATCGTGTCCCACGCTTTCATCGGCGTGGCGGCGTAAGTGTCGCCCATACCGGAATATCCCTGCACGTTAAACCATGGCGCTCCCCACGCCCCTGGACCGCCAAATCCAATACCCTGAATCCCAAGCTGGGACACAATATCGTTCGTGTTTGCGCTTTCCGTGGTGTGGCTCATTGCCAATCGCGAAACACTGAGTGTCGCCACATTCACCATTCGCGGGCTTACAATTCGGTTCCACGCGACGTTTCCCTGCTGCGAGAAATTATCGTGATACGTTCCGAATCCCGGCAGGTTGATGGGCATGAATCCGTTTTCGCCGCTCAACGAATACCGTGCATAGACCGCGTCGCCGTTTGCAAATACGTGATCCACACGCGCCGTCCCCTGGTCCGTGCGGTGCACTTCGTTACGTGTGTCGATGTAGTTGTTGCAATCAGTACCGGCGCCAATCACGCCGGGTTGGCCCATCATCGCGCCGCCACAAGGCATCGTGCTTCCCATGTTCACGTCCATGCTCGGTTGGGGCGCGTACTGCTGCATAAAAAGTTGGGCTGCGGCGTTGATCCGGCCCTGCGGAATCTGATTGTTGGGAAAAGGATCGCGGAGAATTTGTGGATTGCTGGGACTGATTGCTTTCGTCGGATCGAAATTCGGATTCGCGTGCGCCGTCGAGGGATCGTAGATCGTTTTGCCGCTCATGCTGAAGTCGCCGAGAATTTCATCGGCAGTCGGCACCGTGTCCGTCATCGTGTCGGCCTTCGAGTGCCGCAATCCCTCATAGTTCGCAAAGAAAAATGTTTTCCCTCGCGTGAGCGGGCCGCCCAGCGAGCCGCCGTAGTTGTTCTGTACGAGATGCTTCGACATTCCCATGTCGCCGAACGTGTGCGCATCGAGCGCGCCATTCCGCAAGAATTCATAGGCCGTTCCGTGAAACTGATTCGAGCCCGAACGCGTCACGATGTTGATCTGTCCCCCGCCGGCGCCGCCGATTTCAGCCGCGTAGCTGCTCGTCTGTACCTTGAACTCTTGCACCGCATCCGGCGATGGACTCACGTTCAGCGTGTTGAAAGTTGGATCTGTATTCGTTGTGCCGTCTAGAAGGTAGTAATTCGCGTTGGGACGGGCGCCACCGATGGTGACCGATGAACGCTGTCCCGGCCTCCAGTAAAGGGGGTTCATGTCGCCGGTCTGTGCTCCGTGTCCTTCATGTGCACCCGGCACTGTTAGCACCAGATCGATCAGCATTCTTCCGTTCAGAGGTAGCTGTTGGATCGCAGCCGGTTCCACTACTTCACCGACGCTCGCGTCGGTCGTCCTTAATACCGGGCCGCTGTTCGCGCCGACTTCCACTTTGCTGCTCACCGACGCCAACGCTAGTTTTACGTCCAGCGACGATTGCTGTCCAACTTCCAGTCGCAACGTCTGCGTAAATTCCGCAAATCCATTCTTCGTCACTGTGATTTGGTATTCGCCAGGCAACAGCCCCGGCACTTGAAACAGTCCAATTTCGTTTGAGTTCACCAGGCGCTCCGCGCCTGTCCCGGCTGCGATCAGTCGAATCTGGGCTCCCGCCACAGCGGCTCCCAGTACGTCCAGCACGTTTCCGCTCAGTGTGGCGTAGTTGCTCTGTCCGAACAGAATCGTTGGACTCATGAACAGACACACAGCCGCAAATCGCCTCACAAGCCGCTTCGACATTTTTCTTCACCCCTGCGGCACCGAGAGTGCCGACTAGTGCGAGCATTTGACCTTTTCAGGGACGGCGGGACAATAGTAGAAACGTATTACTAGGGCGCGGAAGATTGATTTTCGTGTGAAGTAGGCTCTTGTTACGGCTGCAGTCACCTGCCGTGAAACGTGTTACAACTATCTCCTGGTGCATTTTGAATTTGCGCCTGTACGGAGCGTTGCACCATGAAAAGTCGCATGCTCGTCATTTCCCTTTTCGCTGGCCTTCTCGTGCTCCTTATCGCAGGCGGCTATACCCTGCTTAAAGGCAGCGGCAATCCTCCGGCAATTGGTTCTCCTGCGCCGGACTTTACCTTGAAGGCTCAGGATGAACTGCCAGTGAAATTGTCCGCGTTTCGCGCGCAATGGGTTGTCTTGTATTTCTATCCCAAGGATTTCACCAGCGGATGCACCATAGAGGCACACAACTTTCAACGCGATTTATCGGAATATCAGAAACGAAACGCGGTCATTCTTGGCGTCAGTGTTCAGGATGAGGCCACCCACAAACAGTTCTGCGCCAAAGAAGGCTTGCATTTCAAGCTGCTCGCTGACACCAAACAAGAAGTCTCGAAATCGTACGACTCGCTCATCAACCTGGGCATCGCGAAGCTGTCTTCGCGCCATACCTTTCTGATTGATCCTCAAGGAATGGTGCAAAAGGTCTGGTTGAATGTGGATGTCAAAAAGCACAGCGAAGAAATTCTTGCCAGCCTAGACGAATTCGAGAAGAACAAAATCGCCACGCACTAATCGCGGCCGGGTGGGCTCCTGAAGACATCATCAAATTCCGGCTCGGTCACGCAAAGAAATCCGTGACGGAAACGCAATTGGAGGTTGCAACATAAGTTTGGAATTTGGTGCGTGTTAGAGTGGTGCGCTCAAGGGGACGATTTTAAAACGTTTCTCGAGCAATTTGTGATCGCCTCGCGAGCATTCGAACTATCAGGAGCGATCACGGCTTTCCCCAGTCCGCCCAGGCCAACGCTTTGATTCGGGCGAACTCTGAGAGATTCGCGGTAATCAGCGTGAGCTTGTTACGCATTGCCTGTCCGGCAATCAGAAGGTCATGAGCACCAGTCGGCTTTCCGACCCTCTCGAGATCAGCTCGAATTGCGCCGGCGAGTCCGGCGTCCACATCCTCGAAAGGAGGCGGATGCACGGGGCGTGCCATAGGTTGAGTGTCCTCGTCATCCCAGCTCCCAATTCAGGACAACTGGATCAAGCCTGTAGCATGATTGCGAGTTAGCCCGCCGAGACTCTCCACTGCGACGGCTACGCCGTGAACAGATTGCGCTTACGCTCCCGCGCCAATTTGCCGCAAAGGGGTAGCAAAATCGAAGTAGATCCTTCCTGCCGGAATCTTTCTGGATCCGAGGTCGTACTCGTAGAAGGAACAACCAGGAACCTGAACCTTTTTACCCGTAGCCTCGATTTTACCAAAGCCGCCTTTGTGCACAGCGTCAAAAGTCCATTCCACCGCGACCAGATTTTTGGCGTGGGCCAAGTTCCGAATGGAATGTACATTGCCAGGGAACGCGGTAATGAACGGCCGGACGAAGTTATCTCGCACGTCTGTCTTCCCTTCAAGTGTTCCCGCCGGAAGGTGGATTACGACATCATCCGAATAGTAGGCGAGAATCTTGTCTTCATCGGTGCCTTTCCAGGCATCGAAATACTCTTGAATAAATGCGCGGACGTTTTCTGGCGCCGCTTGGACAGCTGCAACTTGCATACTTGCTCCCTTCTCGACGCTGCGATTGCGTCGCCGTTGGGGCAATCATATACCCGTTGGCGGGCGCCAGCGCGCCCATAGCAACCTGCCATTTGCGAACGAACTCCGAAATGACCGCACGTTTAATCTTCGCTTGGCGTTATTTCATCGCATAGAAGGATCGCCTACGGAGAGGTTTTTCGCATCTTTTTCGGTTTCGAACGTTTAGCGATCTCCTGCGCGAAATACCACTGATGTCCTTCTGGATCTTCGGCACCATAGCGGCGATGACCGTAGAAGGTATCCTTGGGTTCTTCGAGGATCGTTGCGCCTGCCTTCCTCGCCCGCTCGAAGTGCGCATTCACGTGGTACACATTGACGTAAAGACTCTGGGTCGCCTGACCGAGGCGTTTTGGATTCTTATACTTCCGACCGGGATAGCCCATCATGATTAGGTCGTCACCGAGTTTCATCGCGGCGTGATTGATCTTGCCATCAGGACGTGACATTTGGGCACCGCACTTCCGAAAACCAAACGCTCTAGCGAGAAACTTCAGAGCGCCGGCGACATCTTCATATAAGAGATAGGGAGTAATTGACATGAGATTGACTCCTACTGCTTCACTCTTCCGTGACGAGACCCAACGGGGATGCCGTTCCGTTCTTCTGTATACTGCGCCAAAACGAACGTTCTAAGTCAATGGAAGGCTACCGCCATAAGTTTCTGATTGTAAAGGAGGAAGGAAGTGGTGCGCCCGGAGGGCTCGAACTCTCGACTTTCTAGTTCGTAGAAAGGCGAGAGGGGTCAGAGGTGAAAACCTATCTCGTTCGTTTGGTGTCGCTTACGATTCGGTGGCAGTCGCTCTTGCCTTTCAATTGTACCCAGTCTTGTACCCGCGCCATTTCATTCACCCCGTGATGGCGCGCGTTCCCTTCAAAATCTGCCTTACGCGATTGGTCGGCACGTCGATCTTTCGCGCCAGTTCAGCCGCGCTCATGTCGAGTGCTTCCAGTTCTTCAGCCAGGTGTTTCCTGCATGGATAGCAATGAGTGCCATAGAAATGTTCCTGGTGATAGTCAACAATCTCCACGTTTGATGGCCCCGGCGCCCGATGAGCGCACTCGAGGCAAATCCGCCATTGATCGTTAATGCGGATCTGTACCGGCCCTTGCGATCGCCTACCAGCGCTGCAAAACGATTGCCAGGCAATGCGGCAAGGTCCCTCAGCGACGTAGCCACCTCCACACGGTCAAGCTTCAGTCGCGCGGACCGTTCAAATCCAGAGAATGCCTTGACCAGTCTTCCAGCGCGAAGTCTCTGGTTCTCTTGTCCCGATAGCTGCGATGGCGGTCTCCACCTGCTGAGGCAGGTGGTTAACGTAACGCCAGGGTCGGCGCGAACGGAAAATGATGCGCACCGACGCGGTTAACCCCTTACCTGAGAATCGACGCGAAAATCGATTGTGCAGATGTCTGGTCGAATATCAGACTGGGAGAAAACCTAAGACCACAAAACCGCTCGGCGGCGTCTAATTCCGGAGGAAGGACCTTCTCAGGTCGCTGGAGAATTGGAGCGCGTCTAGACTTGGGGCAACGAGAGGAGCAACCATGAATCGCAAAAGATTTCGCTGCACCATCGCGACCATTGTAGTCATCTTGCTCTGGTCGTTAGGAGACGTGGCTCTTGGAATAAACGGCGACCAACGCCAAGAGGTCACTCGCCTGGCGGAGTTGACCCAATGGAAGGCAGGGACAATTGTGGCGGACGTCGGCGCAGGTGACGGAACCTACAGCTTCGAAGCTGCGCAAAAGGTTGGGCCGTCGGGCCGTGTCTATGCGACCGAAATCGACACGGAAAAATTGAAGAATCTCAGAGCGGAAGTCACGAAACGCAAGCACGAGAACATGGTTATAGTGGAGGGAACGACGGATGACACAAAGCTTCCGTCGAGTTGCTGCGACACGATTTTTCTGCGCCACGTATATCACCATCTAACGCAGCCGCAGGAGTTTGATAGAAATTTGGTGCGCTCGCTAAAGCCGGGGGCATACCTGGCAATCATCGATTTCCCACCGAGCTCCAATTTGCCGCCAGTAGAAGGAGTCCCGAAGAATCGGGGTGGGCACGGCATTCCGGAGAAGGTGGTGGAGGAAGAGCTAACAACCGCGGGACTGCAGGTAGATAAGGTTATTGACGATTGGTCGGCACACGACTATTGCGTTATCTTCGTGAAGCGCGGTCCATGAGCAAATGGAATGGCAAAATACTGAGTGCCCGCAACAACTGCTCACCGAGGAGCAATCCCTGATGGCCGTTTCTTGGGAGATAACCCATTCAGTCGAGACGAACGCAAGTCCTGCCTTCGCTTGGAATCGGGCGGACCTGAAAAGGAGGGATGCGATGGCAAGATACGGAAAGCTGTCTCGCCGGGCCCTGGTGTGGCGGTAAATTCGTTGTGTCCAGGATAGCAGAAGCGTAGGCTATAAGAGTCAAATGGTCTAAATTGGAAATTCCGGATAATTCTTGGTCGGCGACTCATTAAGTGTCTGGAGCAATAACATGGCGTACTCAAAGCCTGACAATCAGGTCGCTGTGTCCACGCTTCTGATAAATTTGATGATTTCTGTGGTTTTTTGCTTCGGTTCGGCTGTCTCCATACAGGCTCAAGATACTCAGCGAAACAGCAGCGACGAATCCTGGTCGGCGACCACCGAGACTTCCGTAAGCAACGCCAATCCGTCGCGGACGACCGAGAGTCACGTCAAGTCCGGCAACCGGAGTGTGGATAAACAGAAGGTGGAAGTGCTTGGGCTCAACGGCCGGTACCAGCCCGATTCCGAAACCGAGAAGGAGACTGTTCGAGTAGATGCCGCGACGACACGTACAGTGGTGCGCACTTACAAGTGGGATGGAAATGGACAAAGGAAACTGGCGCGGGTGACGGAAGAGGAAGCACGAAGCACAGCAAGCGGCGATGCTCAAACAGTACGCACGACTTTGAGCTCTGATGTGAATGGGAGCCTTCGGGTTGTGCAACGCGAGACCGCGGATACGAGAAAGACAAGCCCGGACGTGCAGGAGACGAAAACCACGGTTTACCTCGCGGACGGTAACGGCGGCTTCACTACGTTCCGGCAGACGCAGGAGTTGCAAAAGCGCAGCGCTGACCACAGACTCGAAGAGAAGACGACAACGCTACTGCCAGATGGCAACGGCAACTGGAAAGAGGGCGAAGGAAAAGAAAAAACAATCGAGGAAGACGGCAAGAATCGGACCATCGAAGAGCGAGTTTCGCGCCCCGATTTAGAGGGCAGACTTTCAGAATCTTCACGCACCGTTGCCGAGGAGACAGAAACCACCGCAGGAGAGAAAAGCAACACCATCGACACATATTCTATGAATGTTCCTGGATTAGCTGGCGACGGCCGCCTGCATCTGAACCAGCGAGTCACGACCGTGCAGAAAAAGAATTCAGACGGAGAAACAACCGAGCAGCAGGTCGAGGAGCCCAATCCGGGTAATCCGAATGACGGTCGGCAGGTACGCGCAAAAACTAAGTATATTGTGCGGTATGGTGCTTCCGGTACGCAGCAGACAAACACCATTCAAGTGCGTGACGGTAACGGCCATTTAAGCGTGGTCTCCGTCGATACGCGGAAATCAGACCAGGTTCCTCCTGCTGCGCAAACACCCTCGGATAAACCCCAATAGCGCGCGTAAGAGCAGTTTCACATCTAGCTCGGAAAAATCCAATTTGCGCTCTACTGCATACCTAGCCAGTTTCACCTCAAAACAGCGCAAACTGCTTGGGATTACTGGTTGGTGATAGACAGCTTTATTGGGGGACACAACTTCCAAAAAATTTCTCTCATTGCGTGTGAACTGCAGTTTGAAAAGTGGTGTGCCCCGGGGACGATTTTAGAACTTTTCTAGCCGACTTCGTTTCCGCTTGGCCCTATCCTGTGTACCCATGGGCCGCTTCTTTTTAATGAGATCATGGAATCGCAGACCAAGAGTTGAGCTATGTGTACAAACGGGGATCGCAACGGGTGTCCGCTGGACGGAGAGATCATGGATGCCTGGAGAAGGGCCGTAGACGACCTGGGAATCGGTGTCGAGATTCCGAAATAGACAAGAGCCTTCGTCTGCAAGTATCTGGTAAAAAGGACTAGGAAGTGGTGCACCCAAGGTACTGTGATAGGTACATAGCGACGAAGAATGGACCGTCTTCTACTACGCCTTCGATCAGGATTAGCAGATGAGCACCCAACAAGGAAAGGTTCCAGGTATCCGACGGGAAGGATCGAGCGTTCTTGGGCCGAGTATTGAAGTGCGCATGAGCCAGGGGAAAGCCCTGCGGGAAAGAGTTTCCCGAACTTCCCACGCCGAGTGGTCCGCTCCCTCCGCCCGTCCCGATCCCATCAAGGTACTGCGGCACTCAGGCCGCGGCCGTCTCCCCGAGCTCTTACCGATCCGGTACGGCCGGATGCGGCAATCGCCTTTTGCGTTTTTCCGGGGTTCCGCGGCAGTGATGGCGTGGGATTTGTCCAAAACCCCCGCGACAGGAATTCGCGTGCAGGCGTGCGGCGATTGCCACGTAGCGAATTTTGGCGGCTTTGCGAGCCCCGAGCGGCAGCTGCTGTTCGACATCAACGATTTCGATGAAACGCTTCCGGCGCCGTGGGAATGGGACGTCAAGCGCCTAGCGGCGAGTGTTGTCCTCGCGTCTCGTGAACTCGGCATGGGCGGCGGGCGCTGCGGCGATGCCGTGCTTACGATGGCGGAATCGTATCGTCAGCATATGCGCGAGTACGCGCAAATGCGCGCGCTTGAGGTGTGGTATTCGCATATGGACGCCGAGGTGTTCATTGAAGAAGCGAAGAGGGTGGCGGCCAGAAAACGCTGGCAGCAAGTCGAGGAGCAAGCGCGGCTCCAGACCGCGGAGCACATACTTCCTAAAATCGCGGACGTGATAAACGGGCGGACGCGGATCGTCGATCATCCCCCACTTGTGTACCACCCACGTGCGAGCGAGTTGATGCGGAAGCACGTGACCCAAATGTTCCACTGCTACCGCGAGACGCTTCCGGGAGACCGGCGTGTGATTCTGGACCGCTACCACATTATCGATGTTGCGAGGAAAGTGGTGGGAGTGGGCAGCGTAGGAACGCGCTGCGACGTGGCCCTGCTGATGGCCAGTGAGCACGACCCGATGCTGCTGCAATTCAAAGAGGCGCTCCCTTCGGTGCTCGAGCCGTACGCGGGCAAGAGCCGATATGCCAATCACGGCGAGCGTGTGGTGACGGGGCAGCGCATGCTGCAATCGGCGAGCGACGTGTTCCTTGGGTGGACGCGCGACGACAAAGGCCGCGACTATTATTTCCGCCAGCTCCTCGACATGAAAATGAAGATTGATCTCGACAACATGACGAAAGACGCCTGGCTCGAGTACGTTGAGATCTGCGGCTGGACACTGGCCCGCGCACACGCGCGGACAGGCGACGCAGCACTGATCGGCGGATACCTGGGGAAAAACGATGCATTCGATTCAGCCCTCGCGAAATTTGCGGCCTCCTATGCCGACCAAGCCGAGCGCGACCATGCGACCTTGGTGAAAGCGATTCGCGCCGGGCGGCTGAAAGCGCGAAACACAGCAGACAGTTAGCCGATCTTAAGTGACGGGTGATTTCCACCTTCCATCTCTATCTTCCCAAAACGGCAAAAGACGGTGCTAGACAGTCCTAGCTTGCCAGAGGCAAACCTGAGGCAAACTTGGACGCCGGGTGGTCCATAGAAAACATCGTTTTTATTGTGCGCCCGGAGGGACTCGAACTCTTGACCTTCTGGTTCGAAGCCTCGCGTGCCCACCGGGCACTAGCCACTGTGAAGCCCAATTGCGCAGGAGACAGTGCGAACAAGATCCGCAGCGAGTGCCTCGTCCCCGCGATGACCGCCGTGTCGAAACCAAACAGCAATCCACCAAGGGCTCCGACCAGGATGCCCCGTACCTGGCGACGGAACTGCCGAACCGTTGACAGACGGTAGAGTAGTCTAGTTGACAATAACTGCGGCGCAGTATATGGTCTGGAGCAATCAGAAGGCGCGGTCATGAACGTCACTCTCCGCAATTCCCGCATCGCTGCCACTATCCCGTCTTCAATTCCACTTGTCGCCGGACGCGGAACTCGTATCAGGATTTGTCTGACGAGAGTGAAATGCTACGCACGCGTCGCTGGGGGTTTTGACAAAAAAGCTCCTGATAGACGAACGCTAGGATATTTATTTTTCGGACTGTAGCGCAACGAAATCAACTCATTCGGATGAAAGGAGTGGTTATGGCGGACTCAAGAAAGCGCGTGGTTGTCCCCGGTAGCGAGAAGAAGGCCTTGCCGAATGCGAAAATCGTGGGCAAGTTGGATCCGAACGAGCGCATCGAAATCACGGTCGTGATTCGTCCCCGAAGCGACGCCGCGCCGAACGGTAGAGTGGCCGCCTCGGCAAGCGACACAAGCAGACAGCTGCCCGAGCAACGACAATACCTTTCTCGGGAGTCATTTGCGGCCGAGCGCGGTGCCGACCCTAAAGATGTGGTACAAGTCGAGGCCTTTGCAAAGGAACACAACCTCACCGTGGTAGAGGCTAGTCTGCAGAAACGTGCCATCCGGCTTGCTGGAACGATTCGAGATCTGACGGCAGCATTCGAACCAAATCTGAAGAAGTCTAGGGTCGGAAGCAGGATCGTGCGCATGCGAACCGGTGGCATTTCCGTGCCCACGGATCTCAAAGATGTTGTGGTGGCCGTAATGGGGTTCGATGATCGTCCCGCGGCGAGACCACACGTTCGGTTCTTGAGCGAGTCGAGTGGCAACACCGGACGCAAGACGGCAGCCTCCAAGGGCAGTAAAAAACCGCGCGCGACAAAACCAGAAAAAAAGGGCGCGAAGCCACATGCTGGTGGTGGCAGCAGTTTCGATCCCCCCGAGGTCGCTCGCCTATACGACTTTCCGCCAAACCTGCAAGGCGAGGGCCAGTGTATCGGCATTATCGAACTGAATGACTTCGATCAGGATCATAACCCTACGGGGACGGGCTTTAGCCTGAGCGATCTTAAAACATACTTTGCTTCGCTTGGAGTCCCGGTCCCCAACGTCAACGCGATTGGTGTTTCCAGTAACGATGGAACGGGTGCGAATGTGCCGGGAACCGATGCGAACGCGGATGGAGAAGTAATGTTGGATATCGAGGTAGCCGGTGCAGTGGCCCCCAAAGCCAATATCGCCGTCTATTTTGCGCTTAACACCGACGACGGATTCCTTGCTGCGCTTAACACTGCTTTGCATGACAACGTCCGGAAGCCTTCCGTGATTTCCATCAGCTGGGGATCTTCGGAAGATGCGAACACGCAGCAAGCACTGACTGCGTTTAACCAAGCGCTGCAGGACGCTGCCGCTTTGGGAGTCACTGTCTGTTGTTCTGCGGGAGACGACGGCTCCTCGGACATTCGGAAGCCGGCAGATCGGGATGGCGCTCCGCATGTAGATTTTCCGGCATCGAGCCCGTTTGCTTTGGCCTGTGGAGGAACAAGGCTAGTGGGATCAGGAGCGAGCATTGCCGATGAAACCGTTTGGAACGATGGAAGGGGCGCTACAGGCGGAGGGGTCAGCAACCATTTCCCTCGGCCAGCATATCAATCAACGTCGGGCGTCCCGAAATCCCCCACCGGCAACGTGGGGCGCGGGGTGCCCGACGTCGCCGGGGACGCCGACCCACATACGGGATACAATGTGAGACTCGTAGGTGGCGACCCAGACATCATCGGCGGTACGAGTGCAGTTGCTCCGTTGTGGGCCGGACTAATTGCTCTAATGAACGAGGGCCTATCGAAACAGGGCAAACCCCCAGTGGGCCTCATAAACCCCATCCTCTATCAGTTGCCGGCCGCGTCATCCAGCTTTCACGACATCGTAAACGGTAACAATGATCTGGAGGGCCTTGGTAAATACGCAGCGCGCCCCTCGTGGGATCCGTGCACAGGGCTCGGAAGTCCAGACGGTAAGGCGCTCGCGGCCGCCATTGGAGTCTAGACTCGGACGCCTTCAAACAGATGGGAGCGCCCTTTCTCAACGAAGCCAGGGCTAGGCTTGCACTTC
>QHYO01000008.1:0-8708 GCA_003224135.1 Acidobacteriota bacterium
TCCTTCCACAGCGACTTCAGCGCCAGGAATGTACTGTTCGACGAGGGCTTCGCTCGCGAGTGATTCACTCTTCATGCGGAGATCAGGATGCTCGAGCAGATGCGCGAGCCGGCGCGCGGCTTCACGAAATTCGTCATGCGAGTTTGCGCGCATCACTCCCTGGCTGGCGGAAAGCGACAACGGTTTGAGTACACAGGGATATTGAATGCCGAGGAGCGATGGCTCCGGCTCCGGCAGCAGCGGAATGCTGCGAAACCAAAGAGTGGTCGGCGGACTGAAGACTCGCGCGTCGCGGAAAACCTCGCGCATGCGCAGTTTGTTATGGCAGGCCTCGACGGCGGCAGGATGATTTGCACGGATGCCTAGTCCGCGAGCGGCAAAGGAAGCGGCGACGGCAGGCGCGTCGCCGAGCGCGAGAATCGCGTCGAGCGGTTTGCCACGCAGCGATTGAATGGCAGTGGCTGCGGATTCTTCGGCATTCGCAAAACGCACAGGAATTGCGCGGTCGCCCCAGGGATCAGAGAGTTCGTGACAGCGGTCCGTCACATAGACAAATTGGACGCCGAGTTTGCGCGCGGCGGCTTCAAAGCTGCGGGTCTGGTAACCGAGCTTCGATGCGAAGAGCGCTACATTTTTAAGCTGCGTCGCAGTCATTCTAGAGTAAACCGGAATAACCTCACACGAACCCTTCACTGGATTCGATGCTTTCGCCGAACTTTTCGATGGGAACCAACTGGTCCCCGGTCGGCTCCGCTCAACAATACCAAGGCTCACTAAGATACGGAGCTGGCCGCTGCGGACCGACTTGGCGAAACGATGCTGGCGGGATCTCCTGCAACTGCGCGGCGGCATCCCGGATGCGCTCGAACGTTTCCGATCGCGATTCCTTTCTCTTTTCGGCAGCGGCGACGATATGAGAAATATTTTCAGCGAGCGAGTCGAGTGCGGGATCGGAGTGGCGCCACGGATAGAAGAGCTTTTCTGCATCAAACTCTTCGACGAGAGTTGCGATTTCGGGAAGTTCGAGAAGGCGCGAGCGGGATGGAATCAGCAGGCGGATCGCGAGTTGAATGGAGGGTACGGACGCGATGAGATTGCGATCGGCAATGGTTTCGAGAAGATCGAAGTAGCTCGAGCGGGTAGTCCATGGCGTGAATGGGACAAAGGTCGGCTGCAACGCGAGGGCAGCGTTGTTGCAAAGATCGAGAGCACGGAAGAAATCTGCGCGGGTGTGACCCTTTTCGAGTTTAAGAAGGACGTTATCATCGAGAGATTCGACGGCGCTGGTGACAAAGAAGCAGCCAGTGCGCGCAAGCGTAGGGAGAGCGTCGGCGTGACGGAGAAGGTGTTCGACTTTGATGGTGACGTCGTAGGTGAGATGCGGATGTTGTGTGTGGAGCATTTCGACAATTCGCGTGGCGTGAGTAATGCCATTGAAAAAATCGGGATCTCCGAATGTGATGTGCTCGGCGCCGGCTTGGACTTGCTGGCGAATGTCGGCGAGGACTATTTCGGCCGGGACGACACGAAATTGTCCAGCGTAAACAGGAACGATCGGGCAGTGGCGGCAGAGATGTTTGCAGCCGCGCGACGCTTCGGTGTAACCGGCAATGCGATGCGCGCCGCTGGGCAGTACCACGTGAGCGTATTTGCGGAGAGCGGGAAGTCCGGTGCGGTCCGGGACTTCGAAGGAAAAGCGTGGAATTCTTGTTTCCGGGATTTCGGAGTGTTCGCGAACACGGCCGGACGCAAGATCATCCGCGAGTTGCGCCAATTCGGCTTCAAACTCAGGACCGAGCACGGTAGAAAATCCCGCTGCGCGTAAGTGCGATCCATTCAGCGGCGCATAAAGCCCGCAGGCGCATAAGTGCGCCGTGCGATTCTTGGCGCGGATCACTCTAAGCCATTGCAGCGCGAGGCGGGTCGCCGTGTGCATAGGAACATAAAATACGACCAATTTCGCATCGCGAAGCGCGGCCTCTTCGATGGACTGGCGGGAAAGATCGAAGCAATTGACGGAATGACCCCGTTTGCGCAGCCATGCGGCGGGCGAAGCCAAGCCAAAGGGCTGGCGGCCTAGTTCATACGTGGAAAGAAGCAGAATTTTCACGATGGAGACAGTATAGCGCGTGAGGCGGAAGCGATTGGGCAAGCGGCGCGCGTGCTGCTGCGAGTTCGGTTATCATAATGGTTCTAGACTGTGAGAGGACCGCAAGATGGCAATGTCCGCAACAAATTCGTTTAGAACGCGCGACAAGCTAAATGTAGGCGCGCAATCGTTTGAGATTTACCGGCTGGAACACCTGGAAAGACACAGTTCCCAGAACATGTCGAAGTTGCCGTTCTCGTTGCGCATTCTGCTGGAGAATTTGCTCCGCAATGAAGACGGGCGGTTCGTGCATCCGGAAGACATCGAGGCGCTGGCGTCATGGAAGCCGGGATGCGTGGAAAAAGAGATTGCGTTCATGCCTGCACGCGTGCTGCTGCAGGATTTTACGGAGTGCCCGCGGTAGTGGATTTGGCGGCGATGCGGGAAGCCGTGAAGAAAATGGGTGGCAACCCAAAGCGAATCAATCCCCTCTTTCCTGCCGAGTTGGTAATCGACCATTCGGTGCAGGTGGATAGTTTTGGAAATGTGAATGCGTTTGGATTGAACGCGCAGCTGGAATTTCAACGCAACGCGGAGCGATACGCATTCCTGCGGTGGGGTCAAACGGCGTTTCAGAATTTTAAGGTAGTGCCGCCAGAAACGGGAATTTGTCACCAAGTAAATTTGGAATATCTGGCACGCGTGGTTTGCGCGGTGCCATCGGGCAGCCGATTTGAGGCGTATCCGGATTCGCTGGTGGGCACGGATTCGCATACGACGATGGTGAACGCGCTCGGCGTATTTGGCTGGGGCGTTGGCGGAATCGAAGCAGAAGCGGCGATGCTGGGCCAGCCAAGTTCAATGCTGGTGCCGGCGGTGGTGGGCTTCAAGCTGCACGGAAAGCTGCCGGAGGGCGCGACAGCTACGGATCTTGTGTTGACCGTGACGGAGATGCTGCGGAAGAAGGGCGTCGTCGGCAAGTTTGTGGAATTCTACGGCAGCGGCCTTTCGAACCTGAGCGTTCCGGACCGTGCGACGATCGCCAACATGGCGCCGGAGTATGGCGCGACGATGGGCTTTTTCCCTGTTGATGCCGAGACGCTTGCGTATTTGCAATTTACCGCGCGCCCACATGAGCAGATTGCGTTAGTGGAAGCGTATAGCAAAGAACAGGGGCTGTTCCGGACGGACGCAACGCCCGATCCGGCGTTCACGGATACGCTGCAGCTTGACCTTGGTACGGTGGAGCCGACGGTTGCCGGACCCAAACGACCACAGGACCGCGTGGCGCTTAAGCACGCGAAGAGCTCATTCGCAAAAATCGTGGCAGGGTCAACCGCGAAACACGCGCGAGTGCAGAACAACGGCGATTCGTTTGAACTTGCGAACGGCTCGGTGGTGATTGCAGCGATTACCAGCTGCACGAACACCTCGAATCCTTCGCTGATGCTCGGCGCGGGTTTGCTGGCGAAGAAGGCTGTCGAACGCGGACTGCAAGTAAAGCCCTGGGTGAAGACGAGCTTGGCCCCAGGATCAAAAGTGGTGACGGATTATTTGTTGAAAGCCGGCCTCACACAATACTTGGACAAGCTGAAATTTCACCTGGTCGGCTACGGCTGTACCACATGCATCGGCAACAGCGGCCCGTTGCCAGACGCAATCGGTGCAGCGATCAAGGAGAACAGTCTTGTTGCCGTGGCGGTGCTGAGCGGAAATCGCAATTTCGAAGGACGAATTCATCCGCTGGTGCGAGCGAATTACTTGGCGTCACCGCCCCTGGTGGTGGCGTATGCGCTGGCCGGGCGAATGGATTTGGACTTGACGACAGAGCCGCTCGGAAACGACACAGCGGGCAAACCGGTTTACCTGAGCGAGATTTGGCCGACGCCGGAGGAAGTGGAAGCGACCGTGCGACAGGCAGTCACGCAGGAGCAGTATCAACGACAATACGCCGCGGTATACGAGGGAGACGCGCATTGGAAAGGTATGCATGTTCCAGCGGGTGATTTGTACGAGTGGGATCCGAAGTCCACGTACATTAAGTTGCCGCCGTATTTTGAGAACATGTCGAAAACCGCGGCGCCGCTTGCGGATATTCACGGAGCGCGGGTGCTGGCGGTGTTGGGCGACAGCATCACTACGGACCACATTTCACCGGCGGGCTCAATAGGGGCGGATTCTCCCGCGGGGAAATATTTGATAGCGAATGGAGTGAAGCCGCACGAATTCAATTCGTATGGGGCGCGACGCGGAAATCACGAGGTGATGGCGCGTGGCACATTTGCGAATATCCGTCTGAAGAATCAACTGGCTCCAGGGACCGAAGGCGGCTGGACGACCTATCAGGCTGGACAGGCAGCCGGCGAACAGATGAGCATCTACGATGCTTCGGTGAAATATCGCGAAGCCGGTGTGCCGCTGATTGTGATTGCCGGAAAAGAGTACGGTTCCGGATCTTCGCGCGATTGGGCGGCAAAAGGACCGAAACTACTAGGCGTACGAGCGGTAATTGCGGAGAGTTACGAACGGATTCATCGCAGCAACCTGGTGGGAATGGGGATTCTGCCGCTGGAATTTAAGCCAGGCGAAAATCGAGAGACTTTGAGTCTGACTGGCAAAGAGATGTTTGAAATCACGCGAGTCACTTCCCTTTCACCGCGAAGCGAGATTGCTGTTTCGGCTAAGAATGATGATGGAAGTGAGAAGAAGTTTGCGGTCGTGGCGCGCGTCGATACACCGGAAGAGGTAACGTATTACAAGAACGGCGGCATTCTGACGTACGTGTTGAGGCAGATGATTTAGGCGAGCGCCGAAAAAGGCAAAATCCTGTTTTGCAAATGGCTCCGGAGTTCCGGGGCCATTTTCTTTGCGGAATTGAAGAAAGTCGAGTGGGAGTCTATGATGCGCGGGCACGGTCGGCGGAATCGTGTAAGCAGTGCAGAGGGCCGCTTGTTCAACAATTGAAAGAGGGCGATGGTGAAATCCCGATTTTTCTTCGGAATCATTTTTCTTTTTGTCTATACGGCTAAGGCGCAACAGCCGACAACGCCAGAAGGCGTGACGGCAATCAAGGCTGGCCGGGTGATTGATGTAGAGAACGGGCGTGTGCTGGAAAAGCAGATTATTTTGCTGCGCGGGAAGAAGATTGAAGCCATCGGTGGCGAGTTGAAGATTCCAGCAGCTGCGAAAATCCTGGACCTCTCGACGAAAACGGTGTTGCCGGGGCTGATCGATTGCCATACCCACCTGGCGGATGGTGCGCACGACGGCAACGGCGACCCCACGTCTCAATTGAAGCGGACTGCGTCGCAAGTGGTGCTCGAGTCTGTTCCCAACGCGCGTATGACTCTGGAATCCGGCTTTACCACCGTGCGCGATGTAGGCGTGTATCGCGCGTTGAACGATGTTGCGCTTCCTGACGCCATCAATCACGGCTACATTGTAGGGCCGCGGATGTTTGTGGCCGGCGCTTATATCACGATCACGGGCGGAGCCGGGGCGATGGATCTTGATTATGGCGAAGCGAATAGCCCGTGGGAGGTTCGCCAAAACGTCCGGCTGATGGCGCATGCCGGGGCGGATCACATCAAACTCCTGTCAACGGGCGCAGTGCTCACGCATGGCAGCAATCCGAATGCGCAGGAATTCACTCTGGAAGAATTGCAAGCGGCCGTCAGTGAGGCAAACAATTTTGGATTACGTGTAGCTGCGCACGCGCACGCCCCAGAGGGAATCAAGAATGCGATCCGCGCGGGAGTTGCTTCGATTGAACACGCAACGCTGATTGATGATGAAGGCATCGCGCTTGCGAAAGAGCACGGCACGTACCTGGACATGGATATCTACGACGATGAGTGCATTCAGGCAGCGGGCAAAACGAACAGTATCCCAGCAGATTTTTTGGAGCACGACCGAAATCTCGGCGAAATCCAACGGCGGAATTTCACAAAGGCTGTTCGAGCAGGCATACAGATGGCTTTCGGCACGGATGCGGGGGTTTGTCCGTATGACGTCGCGGCTCACCAGTTCGCGTTCATGGTGAAATTTGGCATGACGCCGATGCAGGCTATCCAGTCCGCAACGAGCAATGCAGCTACGTTGATTGGAAAGCCGGAAGAGTTCGGTTCGATTCGCCCTGGGAAATCAGCGGACTTGATTGCCGTGGACGGCGACCCGTTGGCGGACATCCGGCTGCTCGAACATGTGACATTTGTGATGAAGGAAGGCGTGATTTACAAGCAGTAAGAGGAGGCGCCTGCGTTCACTTGACGAAACGCTGCGGCATAGCATCGCTATTTCGCCGCACAAAAAAGAAATAGAGCAGAATGCCAAGCAGGACGGAAGCGACGCTCGCGGCTTGGGCATTCGACATGCCGAATAACGAACGGGGGTTTAGTCGAATGATCTCGACCAGAAAGCGTGCAATGCCAGTGAGAACAAGATAGGCGCAAAACACCAGGCCTGCGGATTCCTTCCGCTGAAGCACGCGAGCGCCGATCCGCCACAACAGGTAAGCAATCAGCATCCACACGAAAAATTCGTAGAGCGGAGTGGGATGAACACGCTCGGTCGTAGGAACGACGCCGTTCGGAAAACTCATGCCCCAGGGAAGATTGGTGGGAATCCCGTAGTCGCCGTCGCCGCTGAGGAGACATCCGATGCGCCCGATAGCGTAGCCCACGGCGGCGGCGGGGCTCGATGCATCCAGAAAAGCCAGCGTCGGAATCTTTTCGCGACGGCCGAGAATCAACAGCGCGGCAAAGCCTCCGAGAAATCCACCAAACCAGGCGAAACCGAAGCGGCTAATGAGCAGCGGCCAGGGATCAGCGAAAAATTCGGAAGGAGATTCGAGAACGTGGTACAAGCGCGCGCCAGCGATACCCGCCAAACCTGCGATGCCGATAATCAGGAAAGCGTCGGCGCGGATTCCCCTGCGGCGCAAATCGGCCTGCAGGATATAAGCAGAGACCAGCAAGCCAGTGGCGACCATCAGGCCAAACGTTGGAAGTGTCAGGGGGCCGAGGTGAAGGTAAGGGATCATTCGCTGTCAGTGATGGTAAAAGTATACACGAGCGTTCAGAAAGTCCTTCTTGTGGGTGCGGGGCGATTCCAATGCATCGCTGCGCCAAGTAAAAGCCAGACAGCAAGAGCGATCCACTCAGCGCCCGTGAAATGCCCCGGGAATTTAGGGACGAGCTTCATCGCGATAAGAAGCAGGGCAACGAACACACCGAGTGCCGCGACAAATCGGACCCGTAAGCGAGACTCGATCAGGAAGAGAGATAGACTCGCCGCAAGCCAGCCGCAAGCGGAGGCCATTGAGCCGACCTCTGTTACAGGAACAAGAAGCGCATCACCAAGGAACAGTCCTGCAAGCGTGGCAACCGTTACGCCGATGATTGCCGTCGACGGCGTCTGAAATCGGGGATGAATTTCGGCGAAGCGCGTAGGGATCGTGCCGCGCCTGCCGAAAGAAAACAACAAGCGGCTCGCCGCAACGAAATTACCGTTGAAACACTGGAAAAGACCGAACATCGCCGCGATCAAGATGAGGTGCACAGGCCATTGCGTTCCCATTGCCTGTCCGAATGCGGCGGCAGTGGCCGCGGCCACATAAAATGCAGAGCCAACAAAAAGCGCCAGCACAATCGCGCGAAAAAATCCTTGCGAACGAAATTCCTTGTGCGCTTCCTCCGCCACCTTCGGAACGGATTCGAATCCCGTCATAAAGTAGGGCACGATCTGCAACACGAGTAATATCGAGACGAGCGGCGCCGCAGAAAAGCCGGGATGCATGTTTCTAACCGACCCGTGAGTCGCGCTTCCAAGCGCAACGATTGCGAACAAGACAAGAACGGTGGTCGTGGCCCAGCCTTGAAACGTGGCACTGCCACGGATGCCACGATAGTTGAGCACGCCAAGGAACAACGTCAACAAAATTCCGAGCAGCAGGCGCGGCAAAAACACTGGCTGGCCCTCGATGCGATAGAGCTCCATCGAATTCAGAGACGGGATCAGGTATCCAGCAAGTTTGCCAACGGCGACTGCTTCCCACGGGCACACGATGAAATACGCGAGCAGCATGATCCATCCGGTGAAGTAGCTGACGATGGGAGGAAACACTTCTGCGGTGTAGGCGGCTTCGCCCGCGGCGTCCGGCAAGCGCTTGACCCACTCGCCGTAAACGTAGCCGACGGGGAGCAGAAGCACGCCCCCGATGCCGAACGCCAGCATGGCTCCAAAAGGACCGCCGCGGCCGAGCCAGTCGTCCATCAGGACCAGCCAGCCAACGCCAATCATCGTGCCGAATGCCAACGCAAAGTAATCGCGCAGCCTCAGCTTGCGAGCTAGCTGGATCATCGTGGAACGGGGAATTGTACCCGCGTTTTGGGGAAGCCGCCAGAATTGACGCGGCATTCACATACAGCTAACACACTCCCCGTACAACTCTCAAGACGGATGAGGTTCGATGCGCTCCAGGTCCCACCCGCGCTGCCGAACGTCTCTTTGTCACATTCCGCACAAACCAACGCTCCCACAGGGGCGTCTCGCGTTTGAATCGATAAGGAGAATAGAACTATGCACAGTCGTTTTAGAAGGGCTATGTCCGTGTTGGCGG
>QHYO01000008.1:8793-11555 GCA_003224135.1 Acidobacteriota bacterium
AGCTCATCGAGGCGATCGTCGCCCAGGGCTCCTGGAAGCTCGAAAATCCCTCAGACCTGACGAGTTGCTACGGGTACGACAACGACGGGCCCGCGGTGCCGCTTCCTGGCGACCTGCCCTCTGCAATTCACAGAGTCGAAGCCACCAAAACGGAACCCGACAAGAATACTTACCTGGTGCTGACGAACCAGCACGGCGCGGACCCAAATTACGACTACGGGACTCATTTCCTGTTTCAAGGCCACGAAAACGGTGCGAATCATCAGGGCTACATCACGCGGATCAATCTGGACGCGGACGGCGCACACCGAGTCACTCTGATGGCGACCAGCGACGTGAACGATCAGCCGCTTCCAACCCTCGACGGGTCCACCTGGTATCCATTTTCGCATCGCCTGCTGTTTACCTCGGAAAGCGGATCGAACGCGAGCGTTCTAGAAGCCACACTCGACGTTCCCTCAAGCGTGGAGGACATTTCGGGAATCCTCGGAAGGGGCGGCTATGAAGGGATTCAGGCTGATCGGTTCGGCCGGCTCATCATCGTGGAGGACGTGGGTGGAAAGTCTGGAACCACGAATCCTCACGCAAAGCAGCCGAACAGCTTCGTATATCGCTTTCTGCCCTACAACCCTTCAGACTTGAAGGCTGGACCGATGCCGATATCACCTCGCAGGACACGAAAGACCTCCACACCTACGGACTACAGTTCCAAACGACGTGGGTAACGATTCATGACACGGCCACACAAGGCGCTGCACCGTTTGATGCCAATGCCGCGGCAAAAACCGCTGGTGGCACTCCCTTCAAGCGTCCGGAAAACGGACAGTTTCGGCCAGGAACCGATTTCTCCGAGTTTGTATTCGATGCCACGGGTGACACAAACGCTCTTACCGAGGCCGGGTCGGAATTCGGAGGATTTGGCGCGCTCTTCCGTTTGCACCTGTCGGGCGATAGCGGCGTGTTGTCGCTTTTCTACCGCAGCGATGCGGCGCACTCAGGGTTCGACAACGTCTCGTTCTGGGATGCAAACCGCCTGGTGTTCGTGGAAGACGCCGGCGATACCCTGCACACGCAGCGGAACGCACTTGACTCCGCGTTTTTGTTTGACCTGCGCGCCGATTACAGCAACTCCGCGAACCAGCCCATTCGAATCCTCGCCGAAGGGCGAGATGCATCGGCCACGCTGGACTCGCAGTTCGGCGCCTTCGCGGGCTTCCAGAATGACGGCGACAATGAAATTACTGGCTGGCATCAGTCCGATGGCGACCCCGGCGTCGGCGGCCTCCTGGGAGCAAAAATTCCGACTCCGTTCCGTGATGGTTGGAGACTCTTCTTCACCCAGCAGCACGGTGATAACAACACCTGGGAAATATTGAAGGCCGAGAAATCCGACAACGAAGATGAGGACTAAGCCTCCGGCGCCGTCAAACCTCTAAATCGGTTGTTAGACCATTAGTGTACAAGGGCTCGCCGGCAGGAACGCGGCGGGCCTCTTGTGTCTCTGCGCGAAAATCGCAGCGCCGATAGTCACAATTCTAACTCCCGCACGTTTCTGCCAAGTGAAATCGCCGTTTTTTACTTTCCTTTCACATAGCTCTAACAAATTACGCGTATCAACGGCGTGCATTTGGCGTGACGCGACGATCCCTATCTTGCGCTGGAGGCGGGGAAGGCATCTTCACGGCGCCCTCTGCGGAGCAGTGTTCAAAAAAATAGGAGATTCGATGATTTATACGCACCTCAAGCGCGCCTTCGCCGTTCTGGCTGCAACGACCATCCTGGCGGCGTCGCCTGCACCCTTACTAGCGGATCATTCAAATAGCGACGCGAACAAGTTCGAGACAAAAACCCCGATCAAGCACGTGATTGTAATCTTCCAGGAAAACGTTTCATTCGATCATTACTTCGGGACCTATCCTCACGCCTTCAATCTACCTGGAGAAACTCCCTTCCATGCCAAGGAGGGCACACCGGAAGGCAACACGCTCCTTTCTTCCGGGCTCCTCACCAACAATCCAAACAAAGCCAACCCTTTTCGCATCCCACCGAGCGTGCCGGTAACTTGCGACGAAGACCACAACTACGGCGATGAGCAAGCGGCAGCGGACGGCGGGCTGATGGATAAATTTGTCGAAAAGTTGAGCTGCAACGACGCCGTGCTGGGCCCGGCAAGCACCATGGGCTACTACGACGGCAACACCGTTTCGGCCATGTGGAATTACGCGCAGCACTTTTCGATGAGCGACAACTCCTGGGGCACGACCTTTGGGCCGTCCACCCCCGGCGCCCTCAACCTGATCGCTGGAAATACCTACCCGGGTACACTTGCACCGCTCCGCCCAAACGGAACGCCTGCTTCGGCCAGCGGTAACATCGCCAATGGCGCAACGACGGGAGCCGTGATCGGCGATCCGCGGCCCCTGCTTGATGACTGCGTCGCATCGAATCCCAAGTTTCAAACCGTGAACCAGATCACCGTGTCCGGCAAAAACGTCGGCGATCTTCTCAGCGCAAAGGGCATCACTTGGGGATGGTTCCAGGGTGGCTTCGCGCCAACAGGTGTGGACGCCCAAGGACGCGCCGTATGCGGCCAGCATCACACGGGCCTGGCTGGCGACGATGCGGTCGTAAACGCCGGAGACTACATCCCGCACCACGAACCATTTATGTACTATCAGCAAACCACCAACCCGCACCATCTACGCCCGAGCAACCCGGCCCTTATCGGCCAAACTGATCAGGCCAACCACCAGTATGATCTG
>QHYO01000796.1 GCA_003224135.1 Acidobacteriota bacterium
GCCGCGGCGGTTTTGCCTGGGCTGGCCAGCAAAAGGAACCGCGGCTTCGCTCTGGATCTTCGTAGCAGCGTGGACTTTCTCAATCTGGGGATACGCTACCTGCTCATCCGAAAGAAGATTGGGTCGACCGCCAATTAAAACGGTCTCCGCTCGATCGAGCATTTTCACAGGAATGGACGGGCCATGAAGCCTGACGATCAACATGGGCCATTCATCATGATTGAGGAGACAGCATTGCGACACTGTGTCATCCAAGAAGTGCCCGAGGCAAAAGCTTTCGCATCCGATCGCGCGCGCAGCGAGAGTAAGCGCCTGCCAGGCGTGCCCGATGTCGTGCAAGCAGTATCGATATGCCCGGTCCCCGTACTTCCAAGCTTCGCGCCAGGCAATGCTGGTCAAAACGAAAACAAGCGGGGCGGAGCTGCTGACAAGTTTCCCGACAAAGTCTCCGATGCCGCGCTGTTCTGCCATGTGGGACGAAGGACGGTAATGATAGAGACCGTCGGGCCACTCCACCAGGCCCCGGGTGCAGAAGTGAAATTCGGTCGGATGGAGATTGCCGGAGGAGGGATTGACGCGCAGCGCGTAGATGCCTCCAGTTGATGCGACGCGTTTCGATGCGCTGATCGATGCCGAGTAATACATCAATTGCGAAAGGAATGCCGCACCATTCTTAGCGAAAGTGGTACCTGGCCGACCCCTGAGCACCTCGATCGCTGAAGCTTCTGGCATCGGTGGGTCGGCCGGCAAATCGAGTATAGGAACGCCCTCATAATGTCGAAACGGATCGGGCATATTGGCCCAATCCAGATACCGCCGAGTTCGTCGCAGTGATTCGACACTGTGCTTTGTGAATTCATGGTACTCACGCCATGCCATGTGATCTGC
This sequence comes from Acidobacteriota bacterium, assembly GCA_003224135.1. GTDB lineage: Bacteria > Acidobacteriota > Terriglobia > Acidiferrales > UBA7541 > Acidiferrum. The sequence continues at coordinate 889 of QHYO01000796.1, forward strand.
ATCCTCAATACGCTCCCGCACTCTCGAACTCCGCTAATTCCCTGCCGTCCAAAACATCTTTGGTGAGCGACGACACACAAATGATCGATGCCGGCAGAATTGGTCGTAGACTTCAGTATGCGAGTGTTCTGCTCCGACAGGCTTATTGCAGGGGATTCATAGTCTTGGGCGCTTTTGTTGCCCGGTTGCGTTCTGCAAGGGTTTCCACGACTATTTCGGTTCGACCCTTTCTGCCAGGCTGTTCGATAATTGTGATGACGTCCTGTTTGCCCATCCATTCAGCGCGGTGTGCGTCATATTTTACGCCATACACATCGAACATGGGTTCGGTGTAGCTTTTCGACGGCTCACCGTAGGCTTCCCGCAATCCCTCGAAGAGCTCACCAAAGTACTTCGGGTGGTATCCTTCAACGTTCGTCGTCGAGGCGTTAAATACCATGTCTATCTTGACCAAGTAGCCCCGGTCCAAAGTAAACGTATCCGTCCTCATAGACTTGTCGTCGCCGTCGCCGTACTCTTGACGTGCCCCGCTTGTAGCTTGTTGCTTGACGAGCGCCCCTTTAGCACAAATATCTTTGGCGTTGGGTTTGGATGCGGGGGCTACGGCCTTTGCCAGCTGTTTCACAGCTTTCCAGTCCCCTGCTTCGCATGTGCGTAGCAGTTGCCCAACGGCACCTTCGGAGAAGAAATCCTCAGCAGTTTCGCCAAGCAAATGCCCACCAGCCTTCAACTCGCGGGGCCGCTCCTGCTGTGATGCTGAGCTGAATAACACCAAGAATCCGAGGACACTCGTGATCGTGTTTTGCATTTTTTCTCCGTCACTGCATTGAAGGGCACAGGCAATCACAATCTGGGAACGCCGCGAACTTCTGGATGTTTCACCAGGAACGAAGGCAAGCCAACGCCCCGTCCACTTTCCATTCTCACATGAATTAAACGTCGGCCAACTCTCGATGAGTCAGGTTTCCACCCGTGTGGGTACTATGAACCACTTTACCGGTTGATGCGCATCGGCAGGCAATTTAGGCGAAGCCCCTACCGGGAGCCTATCCAATCGTAATCGTAAACCAGTAAGGAAAACTGCAAGCCCATTGCAAACTCATCTCTCTCCAAGGGCTGACAGTAAGTAATCCGCGCACGGGAGGGGAGGGACTCTTGGGGCAGTTTAACTAGAACGCTGTCGTTCGGGCT
>QHYO01000797.1 GCA_003224135.1 Acidobacteriota bacterium
CGACATGCTCCAAATGTTCTCGATGCGGATGGTGATGCGGAAAAATTCGTGTGCTGCTGAAAAAACCGGAAAGGACCACGTCGCGTCCCGTTGAATCGGTCGTGCACAATGCCAGCAAATCCGGAGAAACGATGCCCAGGTGCGTGCGCAATTCGAAAATGTCCCAACGCTCGCGGCCCAGGATGCGCATCGCTGACCCTTCGCGCGCCAAAGGATAACACTCGCGGGTAATCGTTTTGATCAGTGTGGATTTGCCGCAGCCGTTTGGCCCAAGAATGCAAACGTGTTCTCCCGCTTCGATTCGCAGGGAGACATTTTGCAGCGCGGGGCGTTCACCCCGAATTACCGTCACATTTTCAAGTTCCAGCAGCGGAGGCACGCCTTAGTGTAGCGTCAGCGGCGACTCGCCGCGACCGCTCGCGACTTTCTCCTGCTGCCGGGTAAATTGCTGAAAGCTTGGCACTACGAGTTTGCGGGCTTTTCTCCGCCGTCCAGGACTTCGCAAACCAGCCGTCCCAGATTTGTGGGGCTGTAGGGCTTCTGCAAATACGAAGCTCGGGGGAAGATTCGGGAGTGCGCTCGTCGCGGTCCCGTGAATAGCCGGTGAAAACTTCTTTCGATATGGCTGGGCTCACAAAATCAGCCGTCTGAACGAGGAATGGCGAAACTGTCATGCGTGGCCCGGTACGCCCGCCGCAAGAGGAAAGCCGTCAAACCGGCAAGGATGCCGCCCGCAATGATGATGCCTTCCCACACCAAGCCGGAAGCGAGCACGAGCGAACTACTCGCGCCGAAAGGCAATAGCAGGGCGACGAGGACCGCTTCGCGGATGCCCATGCCTCCCTGGGTGATGGGCAGAAGCGCCGCTATTTTAGCCAGTGGCCACGCGAACAGCCACACGCGTAGAGGAAGAAACAGGCCGCAGGAAATAGCCAACAGCGCGTTTAACAGGATGAATGTGCCCTGAATCAGCACACCGAGTAGCCAACCCATTGCGAGAAGCTGCGGACGTTCGCGCACGGAGCGCAACGCGTGACGCAATCGCGCGAGCCGGTGCAGAAAGTAGCGAGAGCGTCCTGCGAAGAGGGTTTTGCGGAGCAGAAAGACCAGGACCACGGCGAAAAGAACAAACGCGCCGAGGATTAGAAGAATCTTACGTGCGAGCGCGCCGAATTGTTCCGGAAGCGATCCGGGGAGAAGGATCAATCCGAGCAAGACGAGCGTGGCCTGAGAAATAACGTCGATAAAGCGGTCCACTACATTCCCTGCAAGAACGGCGGCAGGGTTTGGACTGCGCTGCAAGCCCACAGCTATGCGAACAACGTCGCCGCCGATGATCGATGGAAGAAACAAGGTTCCGAAAAGGCCGCCGAGATAACACTGCGCGCTGGTCGAGAAATCCAGCTGCGCGCCCGCGGTGTTCACGATCATGCGCCACTTGACGATTCCAACCGCGTGCGCGAGCAAATACACCATCAAAACAATCACGAAGCGGATGGGTGGAACACGGGTGAGAGCCGCGCGCAGCGAAGCTACGGGAAGAAAGTAAAGAAGTACGGCGAAAACGGCGAGTGCCGCTACCCAGCGAAAAATTATGATCCATCGTGCGCGAACCTTGCTTTGGGGCTGGTGCGCTCCGATCATGTGCGGCCAATCATGTTGTAGCCAATTATGTTGCCACGCAGCGCTGGTCGCCAACCATATACCACCGGTCATGTGCCGTCTGTTACGTGCCAGAGGTAGCTCGGCTCGCGGTCTGCGCAGCGAAAATCTCCTCGATCTTTTCCGCCAGCACGAAATCCAGATCGCTGATGCCCTGCACGCTGTGCGTGGACAAATCGAAGCTTACGCGATTCCAGACATTCGCCCATTCGGGATGGTGGTTCATGGCTTCGGCAATCAGGGCCACACGAGTCATGTTACCGAACGCGGCGTTAAAATCCTTACATTCAAATTGTTTGTGGAGCTTCCCACTGACTAAACGCCAGCCGTTCATGCGGCTGAGGAGTTTGTTGATTTCATCTTCTGCAAGTTTGCGTGCGGGCACTGCGCACCTCCAAAATTTTCTGGCGAACTCGCGTGTCCTTTCTAGGAAAAGGCACGCTGGGCGTTGGGAGTTATTAACATTTTTAGCCACGACCGAGAAGCGGTCAATATGAATCCGGCGGGCGTGGTACGCCAGCGCAGCTCTCTCTCGCGAAATATCGCGGGCCAATATCGATCGGAAGAGCGGCATGCAGTGCATTGCGAATGGTTTGCCTGAGCACGCTGAATCCTTTATGTTATAAGTTTCGCTGCGCCCAAAAATTCAGCGGTGAGCGTCAAGCTTCATTGTATCGGGTTTCACGATTGCGAAGACGGAGACTCAGGTGAAAAAGAAGATACGTGCGATTCAGTACGGAGTTGGGCCGATTGGCGCCTCCATCGCCAAGTTGCTGCGGGAAAAGCAGTCGGTTGAAATTTGCG
>QHYO01000795.1 GCA_003224135.1 Acidobacteriota bacterium
AGGCGCGAAGCGAGTTCTGTTGTGTTGGCAATCGCGTCGGGCAAATCTGCGAAAAGCGCTGCCATCTGCACCGGAGATTTAAGGTAGCGTTCGCTGTTGCAGGAAAGCAGCCGCCCGGCATTGGCGAGTACTTTATGATTGCGCAAGCAGGTAAACACATCCAGGATTTCTCGCTGTGCCGGCAAGGCGTGGCAGACACCGTTGGTTGCAAGTAGCGGAAGCCGCAAGTCGCGCGCGAGTTCAACAGCAACCTGGTTGCGGCGCTCTTCTTCGATGAAGAAGTGGCGTTGCAGTTCCACATAAACATTGTTGTGGCCGAAAATGGCGCAAAGCTGCTCGAGGCATTTGCGCGCGCTTTCTTTTCCACCGCCGCGTAGCGTATAAGCCAGCGGTCCTTCATCTCCTCCGGTGAGGCAAATCAATCCGCCGCTAGCGCTTTCCAGCTCATTTGTTTCAATGGCGCCTTCGCCTTTTTTCGCACGAAGCTTCATCCGTGTGATCAGGCGGCAGAGATTTTTGTATCCCTCGGGTGAAGTGACCAGCAGCGGATAGCGCCAGCCTTGCGTACAGCCGACCTCCGCGCCGATATGCGCGCGGATGCCAACCTTTTCTGCGCACAGATAAAATCTGGGCGCCCCATAAAGGCCATCGCGGTCGAGCAGAGCCATCGACGGCATGCCAAGCATGTGGCAGACGCTGGCCAATTCTTCCGGCACAGAAGCGCCTTCGAGAAAACTGAAAGCTGATCGAGCGTGCAATTCGACATACATCAGTCGTATACACCTCGCACAAACCATTTGTCCAAAAGCCCATCGTAAGAAAAACGATAGAACCCATGTGTTGTGGAAGACTTGGGGGAAAACTGAATTTCCAGATCCCATGTGTCTTCCTGCCAGGGCTTCTCTTCCCACCAGTGACCCGAAGTGCGCCACGGCCCTGATGCATGAACAACCTTCCCGGAGCAGCCTTGAAATGATGCGAATGCCGGCTTGTTTCCATCCAGCCGGACTCTCGCGGGAACAGGAGGCCGAAAAACGTGAAGAGCAATTTGCGGGACCAGTTCTTTTTGTAAATTCTTTTCCGAACTATTTTGCGCAGTGGTCTTCGCTGAACGTTTCCTGCTGTTGCCTGAAGCAGAGCGATCTACGGCAACTATAGGAAATTTGTCCATGTGAAACGCATCAGGCCGGTGCGAATCCAGCAATTTCGGTGAGCCGACGTTTCCATCTCCGACGACGGAAGCGATGCGCGCAATGGTGAGTTCAAGTTTGTCGGGATCGGGAGCGGTAGGAATGAACAGGGAGCCTTGCGTAACGCGCGAGAGCGAAGACTGCGCGGTCATTTGAATTTTCTGGATGGGTGCGCCCGGCGGACGCGATTGCAGCCGAAGCCGGAGAAGTTTCAGTAAAAGTTTAGCGTCTCGCGTAGCAACAGGCAGCTCCAGGCTGCATGAAAATGTGCGTGGAGACGGTTTAACCCGAAGCAAATCACGCACTGTGTCGAATGCATTGTCAAAAGCCGGCTGCAATTCAAAATTCACCTGAACCGCGGCAATGGAAAGTGCGCGCGCCGAAAGGCGTGCACTCAACTGATCGAGAAGCCTGCCGAGAAGAAACGAAAGAGATTCGAGATCGTCAATAGCCTCGTCCAATTCAAGCCATTCTTCAAAGTGCTGCGCGGGTTCGGCGAGAAGCAGCGGTCGCATGCCTTTCCCGTTCGCGATGGCATGGAGTCTGACTCCTTCTTGTCCCACGCATTCGGAAAGAGAAAGCACGGGCAGAGATGCGAGAGCCTTACAGGTGCTCACGCCCCACCGTTCAAACACTTCGGAAAGTTCCTGGCTTGGAGATAACATGCTGACCGGCAGTGTTTCCAAAAAGCGTCGTTCTTCGCCTTCAGGAACGATGGTTGGCCCGGGCAAGGCACGAGCCACGATGCGAGCTGTTTCCACGTTCGCAGAAATAGCAACATGAACGTTCATTCCCAATGCGGAAGCACGCGAAGCAATTTGGCGCGCGATTGCTTCTTCATCGCCGAAGAGCGATGCCAGGCCGGAAATATCGATAAGCAGAGTATCCGGTGCTGCGTCCTCCACACGCGGAGTGATCGACCACGCCACATCCAGTAAAGCGGAGTGCGCTGTTTCTTCTTGAACTCTACAGCGCGGCCGGATAGTGACTTGCGCGAACTGGCCCACGGTGGCTTTGGTCATGCCACGCGTGACACCAAGAATCTCCGCGAGCCGGTTGAGAGCAACGACTTGATACGTCGGCGGCGGTCCATCGATGATGGCGAGAGGTTGCGCTCGAAGTTCGGGCTCGGAGCGTCCGATCGCTTGCAAAATAAAATGGGGAACGTAAATGGCACCAAATGAAACTGCGGGCGACATGGCGGCTTGCGTTGAACTCGGGCGAGTTGGGAAGACTCAGCCAAAGTTCTGCTTCCTTTCGTTTTGTGAATGGTCTTGCTGTGATGACAGGAATACTTCGCTGCCGGAAGAGTCATCGGGAAGAAAATGATTTGACCGCAGACCAAAGCGAGCAATCTCCGTGGCCGAATTTCGAAAAGTGTTGGCGCGGCCAATGACGGAAACATTTTTGCTTCGCGCCTTGGAGCGAATGATCTCGGCAGTGGTTGTCCATGCATCAAGCAAACACCCCTGGGTGTGAAAATCGCACGTTGGATATTGGCCATCCTGCAACGACCAGTGCGCGGCTTCTCTTTCCATACGCAACACCAGAGAGGCGCATGTTTTCGCATTGGACTCGCGGGAAAGGACTAACAGGATGGTTGAAGTATTTTCAACCGTGCGCCGCAAACGAAACCAAAAGCTCAAAGGAATTTGGCGAACCAGACGGGCTGGTGCGCCGCTCAGGTCTACTGCAACCAGGCTGAATCCACCGCCATGTAGAAGCAGGTCGATGGAACGGAGCGCTTGATCCAGGTGACGGCAGCGAACCCACAGTAGTTGACGCAAAGAAACGCCGGCAGACTGCGCGCAGCCGGGATCAAACGAATCTTGCGCGTCAACCAGAGCACAAGTTTCCGCGTTCGCCGTGCGCGCCGCCAAAGCAGAGTGCAGCAGGGAAGTCCTTCCCGA
>QHYO01000158.1 GCA_003224135.1 Acidobacteriota bacterium
CGCAAATACAGTGTGGACCTTTTCAAGCGCGCATCATCGCTGGCAAAGCAGCTCGGCTTCACGATTGGTGAAGGCACTGCTGGAGGCGGTTCGGACGGCAGTCTCACTGCGGCCCTCGCAATCCCCACTCTCGATGGACTCGGCGCAGTCGGCGACGGCGCTCACTCTTCGGGCGAATACATCGTTGCGCGCACAATGCCACGGCGTGCTGCGCTGCTCGCCACATTGCTGGTCAACAGTTGATTCTGCGAGCTTCGCTATCGTCTGCTCCGCCCAGGCGCTAACTTCGGCAGCGCCACGTCGTTTATTTCCCTGCTGCTTAACCAGAACCATTCGTCGTCTCTCGCTTGCGAAACATCAGTTGGTATACGTCTTCCGCAAATATGCCACGGTGTCGTGCGTCAATTCAGCGTAGTCGCTGTGCAAAACTTCTTTCACAACCGCTTCCGGCGATTCACCGGTTGACAAATGCGTCAGAATCCGGTCCACGTCGCTCATCCCGCCCGATTGCACAATGAACTCGATGTTTGCCAGTGCCCACGCGTACGCCGCGCCAGCATCGACATTCGACAACTTCATCCAGTCGCCATCAAAGTGCTTCGCACCGAGCGCCTGATCGCCCTGATAGATCGCAAGCAGCGCCGCCGCATTGGTGTCGCTTCGCTTCCCTTCCATGTACTGCGCGAGACCTTCATGAATCCAAGTTGGCGCATGACCCCTCGTCTTTTGCTGAATGAAACTGTGCGTGAGTTCGTGTTTTAGCACGCGAGACAGTTCCGGCGTCACACTGCTCAATCCCTGTACCGGCACTCGAATCCGTCCGTCATTCAAAGCTCCTACCCAAGTGGGCGCCTGGGTGATGTCCGCGAACGCCTCCTGCGTGTAAAGAACCACGCCAATTGACTCGGGCGGAGAATAGCTCAGCGCTGAGTCGATCACGTCGTAATGCCACTCAAGCGTGTGCAGCACATCCCTTGCCAGCGCTGGTTCAGACGCGCCGCTGTACCGTAACGTAAAGTGACTGCTCCCGTTTTCTTTGTACCGCTCTTCTTCTTGCTTGTCGCGTTCCGCCTTCCGCAATGCCGCTTCGACTTCCGCATCTGGCCGAAGTGATTCGGCGTGCTTCCACTCAGCGACCGCCTGGTCCAACTTATTCAATCCGTAGTACGCCCAACCCGCGAGTTTCGATACTTCGGGATCTTCGGGTGCTACCCGCTGCGCCCTCTCCAGATATTCCAGAGCTTGTGTGTACTCGCTCCGCCGTAAGTACAAGTACGCGACGTTCATCAGGAACACCGGCTGCTACGGAGCGTAAGTCAAAGCCGTGCGTTCGTCCGCGAGCGCCAAATCCATTTCGCCGTGCGCGATTTCGAATTGCGAAGCCACATGATGCGCCATCGCCGCATTCTGATTCGCCACTGCCTGCCCCGAACGCGCTTCGCCTTCGAGCTGTGCCACGTAATTGCGGTCCACTTCTCCGTCCAGGATCACGCGCGTTTCAATCTCACTCTTATTGGGCGAAAGCACGGAGGCCGCGGCCGCCGTGTCAGGAGGCTTCAACGACAATGTTGAAGCGTTCGCGGATGCTTCCGCCGAAGGCACCCCTCCCCTTTCGACGTGATCAACGATTGCACGTGGCAGGATCAGGGTTCCGGAAGGCGTCTCGTAGCTGACCTTGTCGCCCTCTTGCGTCACGCTCAAAGCCGTTATGCGTCGCCCGTTCTTCAGGACGATTGTGTCACCGGATATGCCCGCTGCTGCTGCAAGGCACACCGACGCCATCAGCAATCCTCGTCGAATTTTCCATTCGCGGCTCATCTCCTGAATTTACTCCACGGGAGCAGATCTATTGAGGCAACCTTGCCGTCTCATGCCCTATCTGAATACACTGCCAGCATGCCGCCCAGGGCTTTATCGGTTTCGCTAATTGCGTTCGTTTGCGCGGCGTCGCTCTCCGCGCAACAGCCACCGCCGCGCGAGCCACGCGAACTCCTCGCAGCTCTGAATCGCGTTCAGCTTGATCCTGCTGCAACCTACAAAGTCGAACCTTCGAATCGCATCGAGTTACGCCGCGGCGATGGAAAACTCCTTTTCGAAGAAGGCTACCTCGCGCTTTTCTCCCCAATAGACGGCAAAATCACTGGCGCAGTGTTCTCCGGCAGGGGCCACATCCTGGCCACTCCACGCGATCCTGTAGAAAAGCAGCAGCTTGCTCATTTTCTCGGTGCTCCAATGGTTGATCAGAATTTCACAACCGCCTACCTGCGCTTCACGGATGACACGGCCGCTGAGTTGCTCCAGGACTTTCGACTCGCCAAAGTCGAGCCACAGACGAATACCGGCCTGACCGATGCCTGGCAGGCCGCAGTCTTGTCTCGAAATCCTGCGCACTCCCTGCGAATTCTGTCGGATTCTTTTTCCCAATCGCCGCAGCCGTACTTCGTTGCGTCGCTAGGCGGCGCATCAGCCGGACCGTTCGATTTTGTTTACGATCAGTCACGGCAAGAGCCGCAATTGTTCGGGCAAAGCAAAAAATCTGAAGGCTTCGATTTCTACGATGTCTGGAGCTCCTACCGCCTGCCCGGAACTGTTCCTCGCTCAGCCGCATTCCGAGCTGCCCACTACCAGATCGAAACCACAATCCGTTCGGATAATTCTATTAACGGGGTAACCACGGTTCGCATCCACACCGATCGTTCCGGCGAGCGCCTGATTCCATTTCAGTTTTCCGGCCTTCTGACCATCGAAGCTGCAACTCTTGCCGGAGAATCGCTCTTCACTTTTCCCGACGGAAGCACAACTTCCGAAACGCGAATGGCAAGCGGGAACGATCAGCTGTACGTGCTGATGCCTCAGGCTGCAAAATCCGGCGACGAATTCGAACTCACTTTTCGTTACCACGGCAGCGTGATTCGCGACGCGGGAAATGGGGTGCTCTTTGTCGGCGCGCGTGAAAGCTGGTACCCACACCTTGGCGGCACTGCGTCGTTCTCCACATACGACTTGACGTTTCATTGGCCGCGCAAGCTGCTCCTGGCCGCCACCGGCGTCAAAATCGATGAGCACGAGAGCGGCGAATTGCGCACTGGACACTGGCGCACAGAACACCCGGCGACCGTTGCGGGCTTCAATCTCGGCGAATATACGTACGCTTCCCTTGCCAGCAGCGGGTTCACAATCGATATCTACGCCAATCGTCAACTCGAACAGGCCTTGCTGAACCGGATTCGCCAACCCGGGGTGAGTTTGACCGACGCTTTGCCTCGTCCGTTCGGCGTGTCTCCTGCCGAGCGATTGCGTTTGCCGATGCCGGAGCCCAGCCCCGCAACCGCGCTCAAACAGCTTGCCCGGGAGATCGACTCGTCAATCCGCTTTTACGAGGCGTACTCGGGACCATTTCCGGTCCGTCAGTTAAGCGTTTCGCAAATTCCGGGCACGTTTGGTCAGGGCTGGCCAGGACTTCTCTATCTTTCCACTTATTCTTTCCTTCCGACGGAAACTCAGGAGCGTGCCGGGCTTTCTTCGACGGGTCAGGAACACTTTCACGACCTCGTTCCCTTTCATGAAGTCGCTCATCAGTGGTGGGGAAATGTTGTCGGATGGTCTGACTATCGCGATCAGTGGATCGACGAGGCACTTGCGACCTACCTCTCGCTTCTTTTTGCGGACAGCCAGAAAGTTCCGGACCACAAGCTCCGCGTCTGGCTGGACCGCTTCCGCAAACGGCTCGTCGAAAAAGATTCAGCGGAATTTCCGCCAGCGGACATTGGAAGCCTGGAGCTAGGCTCGCGACTCGATTCTTCGCGCAGCCCGGAAGGATTCGAGCAACTCGTCTACGGCAAGGGTGCCTGGGTCTTCCATATGCTGCGCGAAATGCTCCGCGAGCCCGGCGCAAAAAATCCGGACGCCCGCTTTATGGGTCTCCTTCGCACCTTGCAGACAAAGTACGCCTATCGCGCACTTTCGGCCGGTGATTTGCAGCGCGAGATTGAAGCCGTGATGACACCAGGGATGGAAATCGAGGGCCATCGCTCGATGGAGTGGTTCTTTGCAAACTGGGTGCGCGGAACCGGCGTACCGCATTACCGCGTGGAATACTCCGTCAAGCATTCGGAAAAAGGCTTTATCGTAAAAGGGAAGCTGCTTCAACACGGAGTCGCGAACTCCTTCGTCGCGCCTGTGCCAATCTACTCCAGCACCGGTGGGTATTTGGGAAGAGTCATCGCAGGCGGTCCCGAAACGCCTTTCCATTTTGTTTCGACGCGCGAGCCAGGAAAATTATTGATTGACCCTCAGATGACCCTGCTCTGCGCCATCGATCGCTAGACGATGCTTGGATCAAACCGTAGCTGGAAGTATCCGTTCACAGGCCCCGCCGGTAGACGCTGCTTTCCTTTAACAACGGGCTCTTTCCCGAAATGTGCGCCTTCCCGTCGCTTCCGATAACGTAAGCGTGGCCTGTGGGGTCGACCGGCTCTTCGCCGATCAGCCCAATCTGCATCATTTCGCGAAGGCTCCTTGGAAGACGTCCCGTTTTCGCGGCGAACTGCTGTGCGATTTCGTTGACGTGCTCGATATCTTCGTCTGCACGAAGCAATTCTAGATTGACCCGCGCGTTTTCCTTGATTGCTGCGTCAGTGCTGGATTCGAACAATTCGGCCCACAACATTGCCGCGGTCTCTCGCGATTCGCCTTTTTCCAGAAACCGTGCG
>QHYO01000798.1 GCA_003224135.1 Acidobacteriota bacterium
GAATTATCGCGTGGAATATACGCTCGCTCAGTCCGGAGTGCCGCGCGCATGGTGGCGTTCAGTCGAACATTCCACCAGCGGCTTCGTCGTGGAATGTTTTGTCGATGAACTTGCGGCTGCCGCAGGTGCTGATCCGCTTGAGTTCCGTTTGCGTCTGATTGGCGACGATCGCAAAGTGCCCGATTTCACGGATCCGAAGCAAGGGAAGCCCTTGAATACGGCTCGGCTCAAAGGCGTGCTGAAGCTCGCGGCTGAAAAAGCTGGCTGGGGATCTCCGCTGCCGAACGGTGTCGCACGCGGCATCGCCGGATACTACTCGTTCGAGACCTACACAGCCGCAGTCGCCGAAGTCAGCGTGAAGAACGGCGTACCGAAAATTCATCGGCTTGTGTACGCGGTGGATTGCGGACGGCCGGTCAATCCCGAAGGGATTCGCGCGCAAGTGGAAGGCGCCGCGATTTACGGACTTTCGGCTGCGCTTCACGACGCGATCACCATCAAAGGCGGACGAGTGGTGCAATCGAACTTTAACGATTACCAGATGCCGCGAATCGCGGACGCTCCAAGGACAGAGATCTACATCGTTCCAAGCAAAGAAGAGCCAACAGGGATTGGAGAGCCTGGACTTCCTGTTGTGGCAGCTTCTGTCTGCAACGCGATTTATGCACTCAGCAAGAAACGGATTCGGCGGCTGCCGATTCGTGCAGAGGACTTAGCCTAGTCCTTTTTGTTGTCCATCTCCAGTCTTCCCGTCTTCCGTCTCGTCTTCCGGCGGTTCGCCGGGTGACGGCGTGGCGTCCCGTTCGATTCTGCTCTTCACTTCCATCACGTACGTTGCTTCCTTTTTTCGGAGCGCGTATTCGAGTCCTGTAATCGCCGCACCCAAGAGCGATTTTTTCTTTGCTTCTTCCTCGAACTCTTCTTCGCTCATCGTTGCGTAGCGATCATTGCCGGCCATCACATAAATGAGCAAACCGATCAGGCCTATCGCAACCACGAGCGCTAACACGAAGCCCGCCACGCTTTGCTCTCCGCGGACGGCCGATTTGTCTGCCACCCGCCAATCTCCTATTCTGTATCAGGCAAACGCTCCCTATCCAGCGATGGCTCTTTCCTCGATCACACTTGAAGGTTTGGCCCTGCTTTCATTTTTGATTTGGCTCGCTTTGTTTTTTGCGTGGGGACATTTCTGGCGTGTATGGGAATTCGATACTGATCACGCGAAATTCCCTTCGCCGGCAAAGTGGCCGGGCGTTACGGCGGTGATTCCTGCGCGAAACGAAGCTGCTTCGATTGCTGAAGTAGTACGAGCGCTGGCGCTGCAGGATTATGCCGGCGAATTTTCCGCAATTGTTGTGGAAGACCATAGTGACGACGGCACTGCGGAACTTGCTCGACGTGCAGCGATCGAAGTGAGCACCGCCAAGGTGACAATTCTTTCTGCGCCGAAATTGGCGTCCGGCTGGACCGGGAAGCTCGGGGCGCTGAACGCAGGCGTGGCATGCGCCAGCACATCCGCCGCAGCGTGCCATCCGGATTATTTCTGGTTCACCGATGCCGACGTCATCCACGCTCCGGACACTCTGCGGCGGCTTGTCTCTCGAGCGGAAGCCGATAAGCTCGATCTCACTTCGTGGATGGTTCTCCTTAAAGCAGAAACTTTTGCAGAGCGCATGCTGATTCCGCCGTTTCTTTATTTCTTCTTGATGCTCTACCCGCCGAAATGGATCGCGAATCCTGGCGCCCGGACTGCGGGTGCGGCTGGCGGATGCATCTTGCTGCAACGCACGGCGCTTGAACACATCGGTGGCCTTTCGGCAATTCGCAGCGAAATCATCGACGATTGCGCGTTGGCACGAGCAGTAAAGAGATCCGGCGGAAAAATTTGGATAGGACTCACACGGTCGAGCTTGAGTTTGCGTTCGTACAAAACTTTTTCTGAGATTCGCGACATGATCGCACGCACCGCCTTTACGCAGCTTCGTTACTCAACGCTCCTGCTTCTTGGCACACTCATGGGGTTGACTGTGACTTTCTTGCTGCCGGTCGCTCTCACATTTTCGTCAAATCCTTATGTCTGGCCAT